>DHGA01000036.1 GCA_002402545.1 Syntrophaceae bacterium UBA4810 | reverse complement strand
GCTCCGCCTCTCGCCGGGATGCCAGTTCAGAGGCCTTTTCACCGGCTTCCTGGGCTGCCCGGGCACTGCCGGTTAATACCTCGCCGGAACCGGTATAGATGTCGATCAGGTCAATGCCCTTATTAGTGAGCAGGAACTCCTGAATCTGGTTGGAGCGGGCCATGCCGCGGGACTTCAAAATGTAGAGACCCCGGTTGCGTTCCCCCTGGAGTTCGATATCCCGGAGGAGAAGCCACGTATCGATCAGAGAAGATATCTCTTCGCTTGTGTGTTCGAGGCTGCCGCCAAAATGGGTGAGGTCCGTAAGAAAAACAGAGATCTTTCTCATCTTCAAATAATCGATCAGGCGCGTTAATATGGATTTGACCTCTGATGCCGTCCCCGCGGCGGTCAGGTTGCTGATCGGGTCTACAACGAAAACCTGGGGACTGAACGCATCGATCACTTTATGGAAGGTAACAAGATGCATCTCAAGGCCGTAAAGCGAAGGCCGGGCTGAATGAAACTTGAGGAGATCCTTCTTCACCCATTGGGCGAGATCGATGCCGATGGAGTTCATGTTCCGGATGATCTGGTTGGGAGATTCCTCGAAGGCAAAATACAGGCATCGCTCACCGCGCTTACAGGCGGCGTCGGCATACGTCGCCGCCAAACTTGTTTTGCCTGTGCCTGCTGTACCGGATACAAGGACAGTGCTGCCCCGGAAGAACCCTTTCCCACCAAGCATGGCATCCAACCTGGGGACACCGGTGGCGACGCGTTCCGTGGAAACGGGGTAATCGAGTCCCAGGGACGTGATGGGCAGAATAGAGAGGCCGCTCTCGTCTATCAGGAAGGGATACTCGTCGGCGCCGTGAGATGAGCCGCGGTACTTGACAATACGCAGGCGGCGGGTGGAAATTTGATCATCGATGCGGAAGTCGAGGAAGATCACGCAATCGGCCACGTATTCTTCAAGTCCGTAGCGTGTCAGAGTTTTGTCGCCGCTTTCCCCCGTAACGATGGCGGTCATACCGCGCTTTTTCAACCATTGAAAAAGCCTTCTGAGTTCTGCCCGAAGGATAGCGGTATTAGACAATCCGGAGAAAAGTGCTTCGATGGTATCTAAGACAATCCGCTTTGCTCCGATGGAATCAATGGCATTCCCCAGCCGGATGAACAATCCTTCCAAATCGTACTCACCCGTCTCCTCAATCTCGGTGCGCTCGATTTTGATGTGATCCGTGGCTATAAGACCACGCGATACCATACCAGGGAGATCAAAACCAAGTGAGGCGAAGTTCTTCGCGAGGTCCTCCGGCGTCTCTTCGAAGGTAATGAAGACCCCGGGTTCATTGTAATTCATGGCGCCCCGCATGAGAAATTCCATGGAGAAAAGTGTTTTGCCGCAACCCGCTGAACCGCAGATCAGGGTCGGCCTGCCCTTCGGAAGCCCTCCCTTCGTGATATCATCGAGACCCCTGATGCCCGTTAGGCATTTTTTAAGAACAGCAACATCATGTTTTTTCTTAACCATCGTCATCTCCCCACGCATCTTTTTTCCGTTAGAAAAAAGCAGAACACTTTCTAACGGGGTTTACTGATTTTAAGCAATACCCATAAAAGCAAGGTACCATGAAGGCTATTCAGTCAAATTATAGAGTTATCTAACAAAAAATACATTACCTTGCAATAGAAAAAACGCATGAATATCGGATGCATATCCGCCAATAACTTGCTTTGTAATTTATCGTGACTATATTGTTGTGTGTTGGATGCGGCATTCAACATCAACCCGGACAGAGACCTTGGAAAAACACCGCTTCGCTTAGTCTCAGCGTAAACTCCGGAATAAATCCTTGTCCAGAAAAGCAGTTAGGGATCTTGCAGATTTCTCGTCGCGTTTTTTTGAAATGACAAAATTTAAAGGTCTGAAAACAGTTAATATAAGGTATGATGAAAACAAAAAAAACAAAAGCGCGCGCATTCGCCAAAAAATCAATAGCGCAAATCCGCCGGCGCCTCATCAATCTTGTCTGTGACGTTCGGCAAGGTCGCGCATCCCGTGCCGGGGATCAAGATGGATACGAACATTATGGCTTTTTCACTCTGACTATCAACCCCGCACAATGAGTGTGGGAATGCCTTTATCATTGTGGAGAACACCATAGGAAACACTGCCAAGGACCGTGGCCGATAAGGCGCTTCTTCCACGGGAACCCATAACGATAAGATTTGCTTTTGACCGCCTGGCCTCTTTCACAATTTCTTCCACCGGATGCCCGATTTTTATAGAAATCTTCGCTGCGACACCGCTTTTATCGCACAGTTTTTTTATTTCTCCGGCATACCCTTCGGCCGCTTCTCTCAGATAATCATCAATAGGCTGGATGTTGTGCCTTGCTGTCTTTGCTGCGGAAACGGTCTGGGTGATAAATGAGCGTTTATCAATAACGCTTAGGGCGATAATGGAGGCTTTCAACTGCTTTGCCAGGTCAACCGCGTACCGGGCCGCGCCTTGAGCTGTTTTTGATCCGTCTGACGGCAACAGAATTTTTAAAATCATACATTCTCCTTTTCTTTGGTCCGAGAGACCCGGGCTTTACTCGACGGTCATCCGGTTATTTACGCCCTTCACACCGTTTATATCGTTGGCAAGTTTGGTGGCCAGATTCTTTTCGGCTGAATCACTAGCCTTGCCGTATAATGTAACCACGCCACGCTTCGCCTCGACCTTGGTATTAATGGCGCTGGTCGAACGGTGAGATAGCAACGTGATCTTGACCTGGGCGATGATGGAAGCGTCATCAATCGTTTCGCCTATCGTTTTCGTGTTTTTTGAGCCCTTGGTCACGATCATCTCATTATTTACGCTTTTAACTCCTTCGACATCCCTGGCGTATTCAGCCGTCAGAGCCTTTTGCGCCTCACTGCCGGCATTTCCTCGCAGGGTCACGATGCCGTCTTTGACATCAACTTCGGTTGTGCCGGCGCTCACGCTACGATGAAACATTAGCGTGGCTTTCACTTTATCACGGAGCCAAGCATCCGAGTTTGCGGTAGGGGGCGCGCCTTTGATCTCCAGCCTGTTGTCCACACGTTTAACATTGGGGATACCTGCTACGGTCTCCGCGGCCAGTGATTTATTGAAGTTGCCGGCAACGATCCCGGTTAAAGTGACCGCGCCGTCTATGGATTTGATTTTGATATCATCATTCTGGAGGAAGTTTTTGAACATGTACGAATTTCTGGCAGTTGATACGATACGGTCATCCATCTGTGACGCTTGCAGCGGCACGCTGAGCATAAGAAGTGCCATCGCCGCCGCCATTATTATTGCTAATCTATATATTGATTTCATTTGCACGTTCTCCTTTGATTGTTGTTACTTTTGTTTTTTGAACTCCTAACCCCGTTAGAAAAAGCAGATCCGTCTTTTTTCTAACGGGGCGGATAGTTTTTACGTCTTCATAATATGTTTCCCCGCGGGACGATTCTTTACCATACCTTTTCCGCCGGGACTCTTTGCCGCGCGTTTTTTAGCCGCCGTCATTCTACCGCCTCTGCTTTTCTTTGCCATTTTGAACTCCTCCTTAAATTGTTTGGTCTGTGTGGTTATCGTGCTTTATGTCTGGCTTAAGTTATAGTATCACTGTCTAAAGTAACCAGTAGTCCAGGGACACGCAAGATGTTTGCTGTGCCGCCCTGACTACTTCCCCAGAACCTTCTTGATCTGACCGAACTTTTCCTGAACATTACCGGCCATCTTTTCCCCGGCGCCTTCAGCTTCCAGATCCGGATTATCGCTTACCCTCCCGGCTGATTCCTTGAGCTTGCCCTTTACCTGATGAAACTTACCTTTTGTCTGGTATTTTGTGCTCGATTTCAAGGTATGCCTCCTTCGCCTTTTTCCCGATTCGATTATTCATTGAAGAAAAAAGGGGACAGGCTGAATTTAGTATGGCAACCTGTCCCGTTATCCGAATTTACTTTTACGCTACCTCGTGCCTCACTCACAACCAGCAGGTGCATCAGGATGAATTAGTTGTGAAGCATACGCGCTTCCCCGCTAATTGTTATTACAACTATCGTGCCAGAGGAGAACTGCGGATTCATTGCGCATAAGGGATTGATTATATGGAGTAAAAAAGAAGGGGATGTGCAAAAATAAAGAAAGTGCCGTCGAAGCCGCCGTCGCATTTAACAGAACCGTCAAATGTGGCGGATGAGGCGAAGAAAATAATTTGTAAATTTTAAATTGTGATTTCCGCCAATAATGGGGTTATCCGGGTGGCGATTTTAAAGTTCAACGATAATTGGTTATTCAACTTTGTTTTCCGCTAATTCGTAAATCTGCCGGTGGGCGCAAACTTCGTAATATTTACTGAAAGTGTTTCCGAGTATCTCGAATTTTTCCGGGTGAATTTCAGTGATAATATCTTCGCGGATAACAATAGGCTGATAGTTTCCGCTTAGCGTTGGCACCTTGCCGCTGTAAAGTTTCATTTTCTTATTTTTGGCCGATGAATAAGTAATCGGATGCAAAGTGATTTCTTTGGATAGTTTGTTAAAACCGTTGCTGTCCAATTCGATACCATTGACGTTGTAGCGCATGTATAAATCATCAGCGTCCTCATCGTTTTCACTTCGTAATACATTCTTGAAAACAAACAGGTTAAATAGAGGATCATGGTCACTTAAAAATTTACGTATTCTTTTGTTGCATTCTGAAAGCCGGTCAGCCATGTTAATTGCCGGAGAAATCATAATCCGTGAATCGCCGTCAAAAAGATAAGTAGGGGAACCGGGGCTATGTGAGATACCTATTCCGATTTCAAGAAGAGGCAGATTGTTTTCTTTATGTTTCATATTATAACTATGAACAATCTGCAGCATTCTGATTGCCAGACCGCAGGCGCGGGCTACGCTGTACCAGCCTTCCGGGGTGTCCTGATTTTCAATAATCGAAAGAATAATCGCGTCGCCCTCAATAAATACTTTAGAGGCGTCATAATCCAAAAGAATAGCGGCAATCGGATCAAAAAAATTAAGGCTGAAAAGCGATGCCGGATTAAGCCCTTTGCTTCTCATTACATTATTGATTTTCATCGAACCACGGATATCCGCCTTGATGATCACATGGTTGCTGACGGGCTTTTCTTCTTTTACCCTTTCCGAAGGAAGCAGAAATTCAAATAGCGACCTGTTTCCCCGCGATAATAAAATATCTTTTTCGGTATTCACAAAATTTATAAGTTCCATTGCTTCTTTGAGCAGGCGGAAATTATACAGATCCCCGTGGTATCGCGAAAATTGTCTGAGAAAATTTAATAAATGCGCCTTCTTGTCCGCGACAGAAAGCCCTTTTATTATACTTACGGTCTTCTTAAGCGGAGCAATTTTAAACGTGGCCCCGTGAGCGGTTTTTCTCGATTTTAACTGATAAGTAATAAATTTTCTTGCCCAGAAATCAGTCAAAAACTCTTTGATCTTACAAGGCGCAATTGGCGGGCAGTAGATGCCGTAAACGGTTTTCATTTCAAAAGACGCGACAAGTTGGTCTAACAAACCGGATTTTTTAAATTTACGGTAGAAAAGATTTAGCAGGCTACGCTGTATTTTTATCCGTTCTTTCAGCTTTAGAAGAATGGCCTTTGATTTTTTTTCTCTCCTGGCGTTTTTATATTGTTTCCGGGAATCGAAAACATTCATCATCCGGTCAATATTTTCCGGTTCCATTATCCACGCGTCGAAGTCATGCTCTCCGGCATCGGCAGAAAATTGAACGTTAGCGCGCTTGTTTTTATCCGGAGATCCTATTTCTTTTTTATGGCGCTGCCTTAAATCAGTTTTTTCCAGCAGGTCATAAATAATCGCCTTAACATTATTATAATTATCCGGGTCTTTACTGCGTTGACCCATAAGGACATATTCTTCAATAAGGAAAAAATCGTCAGCCGGATTATCGGTGTGAAGAAGCGGATTATTGAAGAAAATAGGCGGCAAAAGTTGTTCAGCTTGGAAATTTATTTCCCGCATGTTACGAAGGTTATCGGTTTGGATGTCCGTAATTATCTGAAACAGCTCTGCTCCCGCCATTTGGATAATACGGTTTTTGGTTAGTTTGATTGTCGCCAGTTTATCTCTGACTTTACGGAGCTCCGCTTCGGTATGCCTTCGCGATAATTCATAGGAATGGCCAAGCGGCTCGAAATGGGCTACCAGCTTTTTGTATTGATTTTTAACTTCTTCACGGAATAATTTCGCCAGAGCGGCTTGACCGAGGTAATCTATCTGAATTTCGTCTTCAGCTTTTGCCCTGTTTATTCCGTCGCGCAGCGCATCCGAGCAGATAATTTTCAAGGCGTCTTTTTCGCTTCTGCAGTTTTTTTTGCTGTACTCTCTGAAGAAAATTTCTGTCTGGCTATGCTTGATTACAATAAAAAAAGCGGTTTTTTGCAGCGCTTTTTGCAGCTGGGGGCTGATGTGAACATCAATACGAATATTATCAATGCCGAGAGCAAGCCTGTTTAAAGAAAACTCGATTAAATATGGTTTCAGGAGTATGTCTTTTAATTGGGTCGGTTTTGTGAATAATTGAAAAATGTTCAGCATGAAATTAATCCCGGCAGCCTGGCCATTGTTTTAAAATTAGACAACCAAAATAATAGATAAATTCTACATCATTGGATTGACTAAGGCAAGAAGTTACTTAAAATTCAGGCATGTATTGTTGCGGTTTTTAAAGTAAAAATTGATATTGACATTTAATTGGTAAACCCCTAAATTAAAGTGCCGAAAAAATAGAGAAAACTTTATGCCAATTTACGAATTTAAGTGCGATAAATGTAAAAAACAATTTGAAGTTCTGACCATGAGCATGAGCGAGAAACCAAATGCCGTGTGTCCGAAATGCAAATCAAAAAAAACTCATAAAATAATATCCAAAGTAGGGCGCGGAAAATATTCTTCACCGGGCAAGGGTGGTTCCAGTAGCACTTCTTCCTCCAGTTCAAGTTGTTCATCATGTTCTTCATCTAATTGCTCCACCTGCGGTCATTAAACATAAAACGCGGCAAATGCCGCTTAGCCGGTTTTTATTGACAACACCGTTTTAATTACGTTAGACTGCCGTCAATTGTTAAAGTCTTTTTATAAATCATGGAAAACAATTAAAATTTAGTTTTCTTTATAACTGCCTCACAGCGAAGGGGCTAATAGCGCGAAAAAGGGAGAATGTTTATGGAATCGATTGTATGCAAGCACTGGCATCACTGCCCGTCCGGGGAAGTTACCACTTTGCTGGATACGCATCCGGATAAGGGGCTTTCGCCTTTTGAAGCAAAACACCGGCTGGAAAAATTCGGGCCTAATACCGTTACCATGCAGAAACAAAAGGGGCCTCTGCAGAGATTTCTTCTGCAATTTCATCAACCGCTGGTTTATATTCTTCTGGCTGCCGCTTTTGTAACTTTATTTTTGCAGGAATGGGTGGATTCTTCCGTCATTTTCGGCGTGGTTATAATCAATGCTATTATCGGTTTTGTTCAGGAGTCAAAAGCCGAACGCGCCATCGAATCACTAAAAAAAATGATGACGACGCAGACCAATGTATTGCGCGACGGCAAATGGCAATCCATTGACGCTGTGGGTCTTGTTGTCGGAGATATCATTCAGTTGCAGTCCGGCGATAAAGTGCCTGCTGATGTTCGCTTAATTCGTTGCCGCGATTTGCAGGTGGACGAATCCGCGCTTACCGGCGAATCAGTTCCGGTAATCAAAAAAGAAGGAGTCCTAGACCCGGAAACAATACTGGCTGATCGCCGCAACATGGCTTACGCCGGCACTTTGGTCACCTACGGGCAGGCGCGGGCTGTTGTTGTGGCCACGGGCGATGGAACAGAAACCGGACGCATTTCTGAATTGATTGCTTCCGCGGCTGATCTTTCCACTCCTTTGACCAAAAAAATTGCCGCTTTCAGTAAGGTCTTGCTGATCGCGATTCTTGTTCTGGCCGCGGTGACTTTTGCTGTTGGGATGTGGCGCGGCGAAGGCGCCGTGTATATGTTTATGGCCGCGGTAGCGCTGGCTGTGGGCGCTATTCCCGAAGGCCTGCCCGCCGCAGTAACGATTACTCTGGCCGTTGGCGTCAACCGCATGGCCAAAAAAAGAGCCATTATCCGAAAACTTCCCGCGGTGGAGACATTGGGCAGTACTACTGTTATTTGTTCGGATAAAACCGGTACACTTACCGAAAATCAGATGACTGTAAAAAGGATTCTTGCGGGAAATAGTTTTTATGAAGTTGAAGGAAACGGCTACGCCCCGGAAGGGCAACTGTTTTACGAAGATAAAGCTCTTGCCGGAGAAATGCCTTTTGCGCTTCGGGAAACTTTAATGGCCGGTCTTCTTTGTAATGATTCCAGACTTGTTAGGGAAGAAGATCACTGGCGTGTTGAAGGCGATCCTACGGAAGGCGCGCTTATCACTGTCGCGGGTAAGGCCGGGTTTACACCTGATAAAGCAAAAGAAGAAATGCCTCGTCTTGATGAAATACCGTTTGAATCAGAACGCCAGTTTATGGCGACGCTCCACGATACAAAGTCCGGCGGTGAAAAAATAATTTATATAAAAGGAGCGGTGGAAAAAATATTGGAGGAATGTTCCGACAATATTTGTATTGAAGACGGCAGAGCCACTTTGAACAAGAATGATATATTTGCCAAAGCGGATTTGTTGGCGCGTGATGGACTGCGTGTGCTCGCGCTGGCGCGCAAGGTGACCGATAAGGAAAATCTGGAAGTTCAAGATTGCCTCTCCGGATTAACTTTTCTGGGGCTGCAGGGGATGATTGATCCGCCGCGTACGGAAGCTATTGCCGCCGTTCGCTCCTGCCACAAGGCGGGTATTATGGTTAAAATGATTACCGGTGATCACGCGGTGACAGCTACGGAGATTGCCCGGCAGTTAAACATTGGACAGGAAAAAGGCAAAGGTGAAGAAAAGCCACTTACCCTTACCGGAAAAGAACTGGAAAAGTTAACGGACGAAGGGCTGATCAACGAAGCGGAAAGAACTTCTGTTTTCGCGCGTGTCGCGCCGGAGCAAAAATTGCGGCTGGTAGAAGCGCTGCAGGCGCGTAATCATGTTGTGGCGATGACCGGCGACGGTGTCAATGACGCCCCCGCTCTTAAACAGGCCGATATCGGCATTGCCATGGGTATTACCGGCACGGATGTTTCCAAGGAAGCGGCGGACATGGTTCTCACCGATGATAATTTTGCCAGTATCACTGGCGCGGTGGAAGAAGGGCGCAGGATTTTTGATAATCTGGTAAAATTTATAACCTGGACGTTGCCCACAAACGGCGGCGAAGGGCTGGTAATATTGGCCGCGATTTTCAGCGGCGTAACGCTGCCTATTTTGCCCGTGCAGATTCTTTGGGTAAATATGACTACGGCGATACTTTTGGGACTGATGCTCGCGTTTGAACCGGGCGAACCGGATATAATGAATTATCCGCCGCGCAAACCGAATAGTCCTATTCTTTCAGGGATTCTCGTAACGAGAATACTGCTGGTAACTTTACTCATGCTGGGGGCGGTATTTTCCATTTTTGTCTGGCAAAAACATCAGGGATATCCTCTGGCGGAAGCGCGCACCGTGGCGGTGAATTTGTTCGTGATGATTGAACTAACATATTTGTTCAATTGCCGTTCCCTGACCAAATCGATGTTCAAGATAGGTATTTTGTCCAATCCCTGGGTGTTATTTGGCAGCGCCACGATGATTATTTTACAGCTGTTTTACACTTACTCTCCGGTGATGAACAGGATTTTCCAAAGCCAGCCGATTTCGGGCAAGGATTGGTTGATGATTATTGCTATATCACTTGTAGTTTATGCCGTGATTGGTGCGGAAAAATGGCTGAGGCTGCACGTGTTCGAAAGGGCGCGATGATAAAAGCGGTAGTGTGGGCTCATTTATCAGCGCTGTCATGCACAGCGCAACACGCCTCGCGCCCAAAGACAATCACCGCAAACGGGGAATTTGTTGTTGAAACAATCTTCTTCGTTTGTTTCGGCCAATTCGCATCCGCCGCAATCGGTGCAGGGCGGAAAATCAAACGCGCGGACACGCTCGCGAAAAGATGAAAATCCATGGTCTGTCCAGACATCCTTTAGGGCGCGGTTTGTCAGGTTGCCAAAGTCGCAGCTTAAAATTTTCTTTTCTCTGTTCCGGATGAAACATAAATAGGAATGCATAAGGGGCAGGCAGGGGCTGATGTTGCCGGCCCAGTTGACGGAGATGCTTCCGACGCCGACAAAAGGGCAATAACTATTCCGTTTTGACGGAGGAATATTCAGGAATGCCAGATTTGAGGGGCTGCGCAATATTGTCGTTAACGGTTTCAGTGTCTCGCCGGTAAAATCAATTTCAGGTAGTATCCAGAGAGGAAAAGATGGCGAGCCTATGCTTCTGTTTGTTCTCGGCCCCAACCGATAGAGAATTTCATCTTGCAGGTCTGCTGTATAAGGCAGAATATTTGTCAAAAGAATAAAAGACGCTTTGATTTTACGCGCAATTTTCTTGAGATAAGGAAGATCCTGGATGTTGCGCCTCATCGCCACAAAAACAATGCCAATTCTGATGGAATTAACGGTTTTTGCTACGCTCAAATGATGCAGATGAGCAACGTTCGCGGTAATTTGTTCCAGGGAAGAGCCCGGGCGGATGTTTTCATAAACATCATTTGACGCGCCGTCAATGGAAACCGCAAACTGATCCAGGCCGGAATCAATAAGCTGGCGCGCCAGTGCCGGGGTCAGCAGAAGCGCATTGCTTGTTATTTCCGTTCTTAATCCTCGTTCGTGGGCAAGGCTAATCATTTCCGGCAGTTTTGGATGAAGGAGTGGTTCGCCCAGGCCGGCAAAAGCTATCGTTTTCGCTTGGGGAAAATCTTTGAGGCCATCGATTAATTTCCTGTAAACCGGCCAAGCCATTTCCCCATATTTTTCGTTCCATGAATTGCGGATACAGATAAGGCAGTTCAGATTGCAGCGGTTGGTTGGTTCAATATATATCTTATTTAATTCATCCATCTTCACTTTTTTTCAATGTTTAAGCAAGAGATCCTATCGGCTGCTCAATCGGTAAGCTTCATAGCCGCCTTTGAGGGCATAGATCGATTTAAATCCCCGGTTTTCCAGAAACCAAATCGCTAAATCTGCTTTATTTATTGTGCGGCAATATATTAAAACCGGATTGTCCTTATAAATATCCAGGGCGGATCGATTAGATCGTAAAGTTTCAATCGGAACATTAAGCGCGCCCGATATATGCCCGCGTTCATATTCCGCAGGTGTGCGCAAATCCACAATTACCGGTTTTTGCTCTTCAATAATTTTATTTATCTGATCAACGCCAATCCAACGGACACGTGTTTTTTCCGCGGCGGGCGAATCTGAAATAAACCAGGTGAAAAGAGAAAAAATTATTACGCCAAAGACAACACTTGATATCCCGAAATTAGTTTTAATTGTTTTTTTCATCTGCTAATTACCCCATAACCCATCCATACAGCATGCCGGCAATAGTAGAAAGAACAACAACAATGCCGCAGTAGACGGCAGTTTTTTTAACACCCATAACGCTGGCGATGGTAATCATATTCGGCAGCGATAACGCCGGGCCGGCTAAAAGCAGCGCCAGCGCGGGGCCCTGTCCCATACCGGAGCCGATTAGTCCCTGAAGAATCGGCACTTCGGTGAGCGTGGCAAAATACATCAGCGCGCCGACAATGGACGCGAAAAAGTTTGCAAAGAAAGAATTGCCGCCGACAAGCGCCTGAATGTATTGTTCGGGAATAAGCGCCGGATGGCCGGGGCGTCCCAATAAAAATCCTGCCACTAAAACTCCCGCCAAAAGTAGGGGCAGAATCTGCAGAGCAAACTCCCAGGAAGATTTAACCCAGTCCTTAAGTTCCTGTTTAACGAACCAGGCTTTGAGCATCACGGCCAGAACAATCAACAGCGCGGCGGTCAGGTACCACTTGACGGAATAAATTGCCTGCCAAATTTGAGAATCACTTTCCGAAGCCTTTGCAAACGAAGCAAATATTAAAATCAATACCATCGTCAGCATATAAACACCGTTTTGCCAAAGCGGCCTTGCTTTTTCATCTTCCGGCAAAAAGATATCACCTTTATCACGATTGGCGTCGTCTTTACGGAAGATATAAGCCATCAAAAGCCCCGCGATAACGGCGAAAAGAATAGCGCCGATGGCGCGAGCCAGGCCTAACTGCCAGCCCAGCACTTTAGCGGTTAAAATTATCGCGAGAACATTTATCGCCGGGCCGGAATATAAAAAAGCGGTGGCCGGTCCGATGCCCGCGCCGCGCGTGTAGATGCCCGCAAACAAGGGCAGCACCGTGCAGGAACAAACCGCCAGCACGGAGCCGGAAACGGACGCCACGGAATAGGATAAAAGTTTATTTGCTTTCGCGCCGAAATATTTGAGCACCGCCGCCTGCGAGACAAATACCGCAATTGCTCCCGCGATAAAAAAAGCGGGGATAAGGCAGGTGAGCACATGCTGGCGGGCGTATTCCTGGAGCATCATGAATGCTTCCAGGCCGGACTGGCGGATTAACGCTGATTCCCAGGGAATATAATAAGCGCCCAGAAATATCGCGACAATCCAGAAAAGTTTTTGCCATTCTTTCATAAAAATATTTCCCGTTAATTTGATTTTTGCAAATGTTTTTTGAGTTCTACAAGCCCATCCCAAATTTTGTCGTCACCCACATATTTTTTTATATCCGTTGCCGAATACTTGATGACACAGGTGGGTGTGGCGTTAATTTTATGTTCTTTAATGATAGCGGTCATAAGAGGGAAAACTGATTTTTCATCCATTATTTTTAAGGTAATTTTCTGCTCTTTTAAAAATTCTACCAGCGCGTTTTCATCTTGAACACGCTTGACCTGAGCCGCGTCAAACAGAACTTTTCGGACATGAAGAATATTATCCGCGCTATCATTCGCGTTAACGGCATAAAGGTAATATTTGGCGAAAGTCGGTGCCGGTTTCGAAAAAGGCACATCAACAAATGCTAATTTAATTTTGCCGGTTTCCAGCAATTCTTTGAGCAACGGTTCGGCTTTGGTATCTATTCTGCGGCAAGGAGGGCAGAAATAATCGGCAAACACCAGAATTTCATAAGAGCCCTTACCCAGCGAGGGAATAGCAGCGTTTTTATCCTGAGCGTAAGCCGGTGTGACCGAACCGGTAAAAGTAAGAAAAACAAAAAAATACCCGATAAGGGCAACCACGGCTAACGGCAATCTTTTTATTTTAAACATCGGAAAATTAACCTCCCCAAGGAAGTAGAGCCACATCTTGCGCGGGTTTTGCAGCCAGGATGGTGAGGCGTCATAGTTGACGATAAACGCGGCGATTACCGTTACGGCAAATGCCAGGCAATACGGACATAAAATATTGTTGCGAAGCTGGAAGGAAAATAAGAATATTTCCACACCAAGTCCGGCCGCCAGCAGCGCGCGCACAAAATCAGACTGTTTGAAGGCGGCAAAAATGATAATAACCGTCATATAGGCAATACCGATCCATTTAAGATCTATTCCGAAAATATCCCCCTGCAGGTAACTGCACGCCGTATCGCAATAGTCGTAATATGCCATGATTCCGATTCCGATGAGCGCCAGCACAATAGTAATAATATTACGGTATTTTTTAATGAATTCTTTTATTGCCATTGATTAATGCCTCCTTGTTTCTGTTTCTTCATGTTATCTGGAGAAAAATTTATCTTTAAATCTGAGCGCAACGTTTACCAGGATGATCAGCACCGGTACTTCAATAAGAGGTCCGATAACTGTGGCAAAAGCCTGGCTGGAACCGATGCCCCAGATGGCTATGGCCACGGCAATGGCCAGTTCAAAATCGTTGCTTCCCGCGGTAAAGGAAACGGCGCAGGTTTGCTCATAATTGCCGCTGATTTTCCGGATGATAAAGAACGTTACAAACCACATTATCACAAAGTATATTGTCAACGGAATCGCCACAATAAACACATCAAAAGGCGATTCAATTATTTTATTTCCCTGAGTGGAAAACATTACCACAATTGTAAAGAGCAAAGCAAACAGAGTAAGAGGGGAGAGTTTGGGCATAAAAACATTGTTAAACCACTCTTCGCCTTTCAGATAGATAACAGAATAGCGGGTAATCATGCCGGCGAGGAAGGGAATGCCCAGATAGATAAACACGGTTTTTGCCGCTTCGGCCATGGAAATATCAATATTGACGGACTGAGCAAGCCCCAGCCAGTTGAGCATCACGGTAATGAAAAAATAGATATAAAAAGCGTAGAAGAGCACCTGGGCCACGGCATTAAAAGCGACAAGCCCTACGGCCAGTTCTCTGTCACCGCAGGCCAGTTCATTCCACACAATAACCATGGCGATACAGCGCGCCAGGCCGACGAGGATAACGCCAATCATATATTCAGGATAATTATGCAGAAAAATAACGGCGAGGATAAACATGACAATTGGGCCGATTACCCAGTTCTGCAAAAGAGAAATACCCAGGAGCTTCTTGTTTTTAAATACTTTGCCCATCTCCTCATATTTGACACGGGCGAGCGGCGGATACATCATGAGAATCAGGCCGACGGCGATGGGAATGGAAGTTGTGCCTACCTGCAGACCGGTGATAAAATCAGAAACTTCCGGAAGCAGGTAACCCAGGGCGATACCCCCGCCGATAGCAATAAAAATCCATAACGTTAAAAACCTATCCAGAAAAGACAATTTTCTTACGATATTTTCTGACATTGATTTCTCCTTAATTAATTATTTTTTCCCTGCGAAAAAAAGCAGTTAATTTTTTTTAAGCGCATCGCGCACGCGGCGAAATTCTTGCAGAATTTCATCATGCGTTCCAGAGGCTTTGGCTGGATCGTTAAAACCTATGTGAATTTTCTTTGTCCCGCCGATATACAGAGGACAGGTCTCGTTGGCGTCGCCACACAGTGTGATGACGTAGTCAAAAGTCTGACCGCCAAACTCAGACAGATTCTTCGAGCGGTGATTTGAAATATCAACCCCGATTTCTTTCATCACATCTATAGCAGTTGGATTTACAAACGACGCTTGCGTGCCGGCAGAAAAAGCTTCAAGCTCATTGCCGAAGAAGTTATTGGTTATCCCTTCCGCCATCTGCGAGCGGCAGGAATTAGCGGTGCATAAAAATAAAACGCGTTTCTTCACAGAGATCTATCCTTTTCTTCATTCCCGCCCGGCATACGTAGGGTAAACATCCGGCGGGAATCTAGTTCTTCATTTTATTCTGTATTCCCGCTTCCGCGGGAATGACCACGTTACATCATTCTGGCGCAGTCTCTTCATGGGAATGACATCCTTACTGTTCAACCATTACTTAGACTAAATCCAGTTCAGGGCAATCAAATAAACACCGCCTAAAATGACCAATACACCGCAGATTTTTTTGAGAATCTCCGCGCCTTTAGATTTTTCACTCCAGTGCAGGTAATGCTGCACAACTTCTGTAAATGTTCCCGCAAAAACTAACACCGCGCAGTGGCCAATCGCAAATGCCGCCAGAAGCGTCATTGCCAACGCAAGCTGGGTGGAGGCTATACTGAACACTACGCCCAACATCGTCGCCATATAGGCAAATGTGCAGGGTCCTAATGCTATACCAAACAAGAGGCCCAAAATAAAAGCTGCGAGAAACCCTTTTCTCTTGTAATTTGGGTTCGCCCCGCCTTCCATGAAAGGCAGAGGCAAAATCCCCAGCAAGTTCAACCCAACGGCAAAAAAAACAATCGCGACAAAATAATTGCCATAGCCGCCGATGTCTCCCATCATCCGTCCGGCTAGTCCCGTGATCAGGCCGATCAGGCCAATCGTAACGAGTATGCCTAATCCAAAGAGCAATGAGAAAACAAAAGCTCTTCCTGTGCTGATGTTTCCCTGACCGTTGATGAAACCGACGATCAAGGGTATACAGGCTATATGACAGGGCGAAAGTATTACCGATAATATCCCCCAAACAAAAGCCGCGCCGATAGCAATTTCAGGAGACTGCGTCAGCGCCGTCGTCAGCCAGGTGAAGAGGTCAACAAGCACTTATTTGACCCCCTGCATTTTCAGGACTTTTACTACATCAGCTTTGGGATAATAGCCTTCGTGACGAAAATATTCTTCGCCGTCCTTGTCCAGAAAAACCTGCGTGGGAATTACGCGGATATTATATTTTGCCGCGTCCATTTTTCCTTTCGGCGTCCATACGTCATGAAAAACAACCTTAACCTGCTCACCAAATTCTTCTTCCACCGCCTTCATAATCGGCTGCATTGCGCGACAGGGAATGCAGTTAACGGAGCCGATTTCAACAAAAGTCACCAACGGCGTAACAGATTTTTCCTTTTTTGGTGTTGTTTTACCGTCCTTTTCCTGAGCAATAGCGCAATTATAGTTTGCTGAAAGTAAGATGAGAATAAAAACCATTAACAGGGCTAGAGAGCCGATTCGTTTTAACCTTAAAGACATTTAATCTCCTTTATTCATTTTTTTGTTTAATATTTGCACACCGCAACAGCTATTAGTTAGTGTTGTGATTGTTGCCGCGAGGAAGCCGCCGCTATTTATTATTTTTTCAAAAATTTCATCTATAACCTTTTCCGTCACGGGCGTTTCATGTTTTTCCAGTCCCATGGCGGTTAAGATATAAGATTTTGGGTTAACACCAATACGTTCCAGTGACTTTCTGGCGCAGGCAGTAGAACATCCGTCAATTGTAATATTTTCATCCGCGCCTATAGCCGACTGGACAAAGCCGGAAAGCCCCGCGCCCACACCGGCCAGACAAGTCATGATTGCATAACCTTCATCGCGCAGTCTGCGCACCACCCGGTCGGCAATTTCGCCCACATCTGCCGAACCGGCACAGGAGTAAATTAATTTGGTGCCTCCTTCGCAACAATCAGACATAGTTTTGCTCCATTTTTAAATGTGTATCCCAAAAGAAAGCAGGATATATTTAAGCGACACATAGAGGAACAAAAATCCAAACAGAGCTTTTAGAACGTTTGGTTTGAATTTGGCGACTAGCTTTGCTCCAAAGATCGCGCCAATTAATGCTCCCACGCCCAGCGTGATCGCCACCGGGATATCTACCACTCCCTGATATATTTTAAAGGCCGCACCCACCAGTGCCATCCAGACAAAAGCCGCCATTGATGTCCCAATCGCCAGCTTCATCGGCGCGCGTAAAAAATAGAGAAACGAAGGAACCAACGCATATCCGCCGCCTAGACCGATAATTCCCGTGAGCGTGCCGATTGATGTTCCCAAAATTGATTTTGTTACCGGCGTGCCGGGCATGGTAGTTCCGGCTGGCGGAGGCGGAGTTTTGCCCAAAAGGCCTTCATAAAGCATTCGCACGGAAACAATAATGAACGCAATTCCGATAATAAGATCAATGACATTTCCGTATTCCTTAATGTAGCCGAAAACAATGGAACCTATAATAACTCCGACAACACCGCTTATACCTACTTGCATGGCGGTTGTTTTATCCACGTTTTTCATGCGCAGATGCTGAATAGCTCCAGAGCTCGCGGTAAAGACCACGGCGGTAAGCGTTGTTCCTACTGCAATCGCCGGATCAAAATTAAAACCGAAACGAATCACCGGCATAATGAGAGCGCAGCCACCCGTTCCCAGCAAACCACCCATGACACCAGCCAACAACCCTGTAATAAGATAAATTAAGTACATCATAGAAAAACCGCCATATAAGAATTATATGTTTCACCATTTTATCAAAGGTGTAATAAACCTTATTTGCCGAGAAACATTTTTTTTATTTCTTCCAAAGAAGGAATTTTACCTGCGGCTTTTACTTCGCCGTCTATAACGAGCGCGGGTGTGGTCATCACGCCGTAGCTCATAATTTTTTTAAAATCTTGTACCTTGGATATTTCGGCATTTATATCTTCTTTTGTTACAACATCACGCACCATCTCTTCCAGTTTATGACATTTGGCACAACCTATTCCTAAAATTTCTATCTTCATGATGTTCTCCTATTTTTTACAAGCTTTCATGATGTTTTTTTGATCTTCAGCATTAGCGGCAAGAACCTCTTCCACGCACCCCATGAATCCCATGATACAGGGACAGCGCAGGGTATAGAAGATAGAGTTGCCTCTCTTTTCATCGGTTACCAGCCCGGCATTTTTCAGTACGCTTAAATGCTTGGAGACGGTGGAAGTATCCGCGCCGATCATTTCGGTAAGTTCGTTCACGCACCGCTCCTGCCGCTGAAGTTCTTCGATTATCAGCAGGCGGCTGGGATGGGCGATGGCCTTGATTATTTTCGCCCGTGCTTCATATATGGTTTTTCTATCTTTTTTCATTATATAATCTCCATTAAACAGCTTGGCAATATAGCCAAATAGCCATAGATGTCAACTGTTTTTTTATGAAGAATTTTCAGATTAGGGTCAGGCTTGGGAAGGGAGCTTAGAAAAATATCTTTACCCTTAATTGTATTTTATTATAGGATTAAAAAAACAGATTATGCGGTAAAAAATGGCCAGAATATTAATTGTTTATCATTCTCAGACAGGAAATACTAAAAAGATGGCCGAGGCCGTGGCCGAAGGGGCGCGGACGGTTGAAGGCGTGGAGGTGATTTTAAAAAAAGCCGCCGAAGCCACGCTGGAAGATTTATTAACGGCGGACGGTCTGGCGGTGGGCACGCCGGAGAATTTCGGCTATATGTCCGGTATGCTCAAAGATTTTTTTGATCGCACTTATCCAAGCGCGCAGGAAAAAGTATTCCGCAAGCCTTTTGTTGTCTTTATCAGCGCCGGCAACGACGGCAGCGGCGCGCTTAAGGCTATTGAACGCATTGCCTTAGGTTACAAATTTAAAACAGTTTTTGAGCCGGTTATTGCCAAGGGTAAAATAACGGAAGAAATTCTGGAGAAATGCCGCGAGTTGGGCGGCACAATTGCCGGCGGATGCCAGATGCACATTTATTAATTTAGCATTTGACCGGTTTTCTCTTCTTGTCAATCGGACATACAGCTATGCATTTGCCGCAAATGCTGGATTCTTTATTGAAATTATTCAGGGAAAGTTCACGCGCTTTTTTCCGGCAGGCAAACGGGTCAAAAAAATCATTGCGGTCAACATTGATATTCCAGAGCATGCCGTTGGCTGCCTTTGCGGGGCAATGCCGGACACAAAGATCGCAGGTTCCGCACTGGCTTTTGTCAATCTGCTGAGTGCAGACAGGCAGCGGGTAATCGGTAAGCACGGTTGCCAAACGTACCCGTGGGCCATATTCTGCGGAGATGAAAAGAGCGGTTTTGCCGATCCAGCCCAAACCGGCGCGTGTTGCCGCCATTTTGTGGGAAAAATCAAGGCGCAAGGTTTTAATAAAAATTTTATCTATATTCTCGTCACGAATTGTAGGTTCAATTGTCCATGACTTGTTTCCTTGCTGTTGTATATATTCAGACAGGCGATGAGCTATTTGCGAAAGCTCAATGTTCACTTCATTATAATGGTTATAGTAATCGAGTGTCGGCCCATCGATGATGGCATCGATTATCGTGTCGTCAAGTTTGCGTCCCAGAACTATAGCATAGTCAAAACCGCGGTATTTATCCGACAAAAGTCCTTGAAGATTTGCATAACCGACAAGATACCGAGTGTTTGCCGGTAAAATATTATTTAGTGCGTTGTTTAAATTATTCATAAATATATGTGACGCTTTCAATAAGTAATTGCCGAGGTGTATTAAATTTTAAGCAAATTCTTTATCCGATAAATTATGATCTAGAGACTAATGTTTATTCGGCAAGAACGTAAGAAAAAATCAGCGGGGCAACTATTGTCGCGTCGCTTTCGATGATGAATCTTGGCGTAGTCACTGATATTTTCTCCCATGTTATTTTTTCGTTAGGCACGGCGCCGCTGTATGAGCCGTATGAAGTTGTGCTGTCCGAAATCTGGCAGAAATATGACCACAATTTACAGTTAATTCGCATATCCTGCCGGATAAGCGGGACGACGCAGATAGCAAAGTCCCCGGATATTCCGCCGCCGATCTGAAAAAATCCAAGTTCGCTATTTTGAGTAGTTTCTAAATACCAGTCAATAAGGGTGTTCATTGTTTCCAGCCCGGATTTTACAAGAGATATACTTTTAATTTTATTTTTTCGCACATTAGAAACAAAAAAATTACCAAGCGTTGAATCTTCCCATCCCGGCACAAATACAGGAATGTTTTTTTCGCAGGCGGCGATTAACCAGGAGTCTTTTTCGTCGATTTCGTAGTCTTCTTTTAGCGCGCCGCTCTTTATTAGCTGGTAGATGAATTTGCAGGGAAGGTATCTTTTGTTTTCTTCCTCGGCCTTTTTCCAGCAATCAAGGAGCTTGCCTTCAACTTTGCGCATTGCCTCTTCTTCCGGGATGCATGTATCGGTTACTCTGTTGAGTTTATTCTTTAGCAACTCCGCTTCGTTTTCAGGAGATAAATCTCTATAATTTGGCAGGCGCTTGTAATGATTATGCGCGACAAGATTAAAAATATCTTCTTCAACATTCGCGCCGGTGCATGAAATCGCGTGAATCTTATCCTTCCTTATCATTTCGGCAAGGGTGATCCCCAGTTCGGCGGTGCTCATCGCTCCGCCCATAGCCACCATCATTTTTCCGCCTTTGCGAATATGTTGGGAATAGGCTTCAGCAGCGTCAGCGAGCACTGCGGCGTTAAAGTGGCGATAATTATTCTTGATAAATTCTTTAACGGATTTAAAATTTGAAGAAGCGCGCTGAGTCATTTAAAAAAGTCCTCAAAGTAAAATCTTTTAAAATCTACGTGACATTTTAAAAAAACTCAACAATAAAATCCCTTCGGCGTAAAATTTATTTTTTATATTTTAAAAATAACGCGGCGAAAGATATTGATTAACTTAATATTAATAAAAGGTTAAAAATATTTCATAGCCATAAGGTAGCGTGTAAAATTATTCGATTATTATTTTGATTAAGGTTGATTTCATAGCGAGAAAGAAACTTTTTCACCATAAATAATTTGATAATGATTAAAATAAATGAAATTGATCACGCTTGAAGCTTATTGGGAAATAATTTTAAATTAAAAAAACCGCGGCTAAAATGTAGCCGCGGTTTTGAAAGTCAGTTAAAAATATAGATAGTATTTATCACACTACGCCGTAAGCCAGCATGGCTTTGGCAACTTTGGTGAATCCGGCAATGTTGGCCCCCGTTACGTAATCTCCTTTTTTACCGTATGCTTCCGCCGTGTCATAGCAGGCCTTATGAATGCTCTTCATGATGATGAGCAGGCGGTTATCCACTTCCTCGCGTGTCCAGGAAAGTCTTAGGCTGTTTTGGCTCATCTCAAGACCTGATGTTGCCACGCCGCCGGCGTTTGCCGCTTTGCCCGGGCCGTAAAGGATTTTATTTTCCTGGAATATTTTAATAGCTTCCGGTGTGGATGGCATGTTGGCGCCTTCCGCCACGCAGATACAGCCATTTTTCACCAGTGCCGCCGCGTTCTTTCCGCTGATTTCATTTTGGGTGGCGCAGGGCAGGGCGATATCGACCTTGATGCTTTGTTCTCTGATGACATCCCAAACGTTTTTGCCTTCGTAGCAAACTGTTTTATATTTGTCCGCGTATTCGGTGATTCGGCCGCGTTTGATATTTTTCAGATCAAGAACATAGCAGCACTTGTCATCATCTATTCCTGCTTCATCAATAATGGTCGCGGATGAGTCGCAAAGAGAAATAACTTTACCGCCCAGCTGATTGACTTTTTCCACGGCAAATTGCGCCACATTTCCCGCGCCGCTTACCGCTACGGTTTTTCCCTTGAAGTCCAAACTACGTGAGGCCAGCATTTCCGCCGCGAAATAGACGGTGCCGTAACCGGTCGCCTCCGGACGGATTAAGCTGCCGCCGTATTCCAGACCCTTTCCGGTGAGGACACCGGTATGCTCGTTACGGATTTTTTTGTAGTAACCATAGAGATAACCGATCTCGCGTCCGCCCACGCCGATATCGCCGGCCGGCACATCAACTTCGCCGCCGATGTGGCGGAAAAGTTCGCGCATAAACGCCTGGCAAAAACGCATTACTTCTGAGTCGGATTTTCCTTTAGGATCAAAATCGGAGCCGCCTTTGCCGCCGCCCATAGGCAAAGTTGTAAGGGCGTTTTTGAAGATTTGTTCAAATCCCAAAAATTTGATGATGCCTAAATTGACGGAGGGATGAAAACGCAGCCCGCCCTTAAAAGGCCCGATAGCGTTATTGAACTGCACGCGGAAGCCGCGGTTTACTTGCACGTTGCCTTTGTCATCGACCCAGGGCACGCGGAACAAGATTGCTCTTTCCGGCTCTACGATTCGTTCATAGATACCAGCCTTTACAAACTCCGGATGCCTTTTGACGGTGGGCTCCAAAGTCTCCATTACTTCCTCAACAGCCTGATGAAACTCCGGCTGGTTAGGATCTGTTTGCTTCACTTTCGCGATAACATCTGTGATAACTGACATAAATTTATTCTCCCTTTAAAAATATTATTATTTATTTCATGTTCAGTATTGCGCATGAAACTTCTGAAAAATTATTTATATTTCTTCGATATCGCGCAAAGCGTCGAATTCCATAACGGTGGACATTGCTTTGTTTTCGACATCGATGCCTTTTTCATACGCCGCGGCAACCGGATTTAATCCGCCCACCAGGATCATGCCCGCTTTATTTATGTCAACGTTGGTTTGCGCTAGCGTATTGCCCACCGCTCCTATGGAAAGCGCGGCGTGAATGCCGCTGTCTTCGAAATCGGCAATTAAATCTTCGACTAGAGAACGGCTCAGCGCCGGAATTTCGCGGAAATTGGCTAAAATTTTTCCTTCATTATTTTTTACAACTTCATTAACGGAGGTCATCTTTCCGCGGATAAATATTTCCGAAGGGTCGAGCGAAGAACCGGAATAATGAATAAGCTCAACAAAGCGCAAAGCATCGCCTTCTTTTAGCTGTAAAATACCGCCGAATTTGGAATCAATAGGGATTCCGTGTTTGAGTAATACTCCGTTGATGACAATGCTGCAAACCGTGGCCAGGCCGATCTTGCCATCCGGAATAATGATATCACCCAGTTTATTTCCAGCTTGAGCTACGGCAACGCGTTTAGAAACAGCCAGTTTTTTTTTGAAAACCGGTTTCATAATCAAAAGAGCTTTGCTAAAAGTGTCTTCGGGAAAGAGGGATATATTTACGGGCACGAGGCCGCGTTTTTTCTTAAGATCGAAAGTAGTTTTAAAGGAAAGAACATCGATGCGGGAAATAGAGAGGCTAATTTTATCCTGAACGCGGGCATTGGTGATTTCGTCAAGGCCTAAATCGGTGATGGTTCTGCCATCGCGTCTGCCGATAAGTTTGGTCAGGCCTTTTTCGTCCATGAGCTTCAGATGATAGCGGACGGTTCTTTCGCTTAAGCTGACCCCGTGCTCCTGCATTTTACGCGAGATAACGCGAGCGCCCAACGAATCTGAACTTTCGTTGAGAATCTTCAGCATCAGAATATTTTTTCGCTCAATATCTTCTGGATCAAAAAGTTGTTTCATTGGTCAATCGGCAATCGTTTGCCGTATTCCTATACAGAAAAGGTTTTTTTGTCAAATACAAATTTGTTCAATTTCTAAATACAAAATTGTTCAATTGATTTTTAGGATTTAAATGACTTAAGGGCTTGAATTAATTAGCATAATGATGAATTTTTACTCAACGTGGAGGGCAGTTTTCTATTTCTTCGGTTTTAAGAATTCATCTGTTTGGTCAAAAAAACTTTTATATAGCCGGTAATGTGGAGTCTGTTCGTAACTGGTGGAAGAAATATCGAGGCTGTCGAATGAATATAGTTTCGCGTTTGGGCAGGCCAGTAGAAGTGGTGAATGCGTCGCGATGATGAACTGCGCGTGTCCGGCATTGCTCATTTTCTCTAATAGAGACAGAAGCTCTATTTGGCTTTTTGGTGAAAGGGCGGTTTCCGGTTCGTCCAAGAGATAGATTCCTTTTATCTTATAACGGCTTTCAAAAAAAGACATAAGCGATTGGCCATGGGATTGCGTGGTCAATGACTTTCCGCCGAAGTAGTTAAGTTGTCCTCGGTCTGCCGCCGCCCATCCATCCAGCAGTTCAGCAAAGTGTTGAAATATTTGCGAGCCGAAAAATGACCCGGGCACGCGGCCATTTTGCCACTCGACGGTGATATAGTTGCAAAGTTTGTCCTCGTAATGATTGTAAGATGGTCGGGAGCGCTCGGAATTACGCCAGATGTGTATGCCGCAGGCAAGGGCGATGGCTTCCAGTAGTGTAGATTTGCCAGTGCCGTTTTCTCCCACAAATAAAGTGATTGGTGAAGATAAATTCACGATTTTTGTTTTATGAAAAATAGGCAAAGAAAAAGGATATACTTCTTTTGTCGGATATTTTTCAGGATGGAATGTTACGCTGTTTAAGTGCATTATTTGTTTGCCCGTAAGTTTATTTATATAGGAATAAATACGCGATTACAAGATTTGCGATGCGGCATGATAATTTATAAAAAGGGGAGTTCATTTTTGAAAAATGAACTCCCCTTGAAAGTTTCCAAAAATTATTCTTTAAACTTGGATAGTTCCTTTTTTCAGTGTTTCTGTAGGCAAAAACCACTTAACACCAAGTTTTTTGGAAATAGCTTCACAGCGCTCGGTCACTTTAGGCCAACCCATGCCTTTGGCCAGGGCAAACGGACCAAAAGGTGAACCACCGCCATTGACCATGGCTTTATCAATTTCTGCCGCGCTGCTGGTGACGCCTTTTTCCAGAAGCTTTGTTCCCTCATTCACCTGCAGGCAGATGATATCCATCGGATCAAAGTTGGGATCGGCCTTGCTCATGTCGATTTGCGGCCTGTTACCTTCCGGCCAGACAAATATTCCCTTGCCGCTCTTTTTCCCCAATGTTTTGCCTTCATTCATTTTTTTGAGCCAGTTGGCGGGCTTAAATTCGGGAGACAGTGTTTTGGCAAAATATTCCGTGCCGTGCATGTAAACATCAAGGCCGGAAAAGTCCATCGTTTCATATGGGCCCATGGGGGAACCGATTGATCTTATCTTGGCGTCAACAGCCTCGGGGTTTACAAGACCTTGTTCGTATATTTGAGCGAGGTACAATCCAACCGGAGCGTTAATCCGGTTAAAAATAAATCCCGGCGAATCTCTTTCCACGCGTACCGGCACCATCGGGCCTCGGAAATTTTTCATTTTGGAGAATAAATCATAGCTGGCAGTCATCGTTTCATCGGAAGTTTTTTGTCCTCGGATAATCTCGACCAGCGCCATCATTACCGGCGGGTTGAAAAAGTGAATTCCCAAAACTTTGTCCGGTCTCTTTGTCGCGGCACCCATCTCCGTGATGCTCATATTGGATGTATTGGATGCTAAGATGGCGTGCTTCGGCGCGTTTTCATCCATCTCTTTGAAAATTTTTATTTTAAGGTCGAGTATTTCCGGCGCCGCTTCAATCGCGTAGTCGATATCAGCAACAGCATCTTTCAAAGAGGTGAAACCTTTAACATTACCCATCATCTTGTTTAAATCATCCGCGGATATTTTTTGCTTGGCCACCTGCTTTTCGAAGCTGGCTTTCATTTTCGCCATGCCTTTATCCACAAATTCCTGCTTGATATCGTAAAGATTGATGTTCATGCCGGCCATAGCACAGACCTGAGCTATGCCGTGGCCCATGTCGCCCGCGCCAATAAGGGCGATTGTTTTGATATCTTCAGCTTTCATAATTAAATACTCCTTTCCGGGTTTTATGGTGAGCTTTTTGAATGACTGTGAGTATATGAAGAGAAAAAAGAGGTGTCAAGACAATAAAGATGTCAGCCAAGAAATTGTGTTTTGCCTTGACACAACAAGATGAAATTTCTATAGTTCCGGGGAAATTTTCCCTTATTTAATAACAATGATGAAGAGGAGAAACGCAAATGATTAATTCCAGCAAGGGCAGGGAGCATTGGGCGAATCGTGTAGGCTTTATTCTGGCGGCGGCGGGTTCGGCAGTAGGATTGGGAAATATCTGGAGATTTCCCTACATGACCGGTGAGCACGGCGGAGCGGCTTTTATCGTTATTTACCTTATTGCTATACTGCTAATTGGATATCCTCTTGTCGTAAATGAAACAATTTTAGGACGCGCGTCCCAGAAAAGCCCCGTGGGCGCTTTTAAAGCACTCGCGCCGAATAGTCCCTGGTGGCTGGTGGGAGCTTTGGGTGTCTTTACCGGCTTTGTCATCCTTTCTTATTATATCGTGGTTGCCGGGTGGTCATTTGCCTACATCTATAAAGTTATTATCGCCACAACTACACAGGGAATTGATCATGCCCAGGTATTTAAAGGACACATTACCAGTGTATGGGAACCTATCATCTGGCAGGCGGTGTTTATGCTTTTCACCATAAGTATTATCGCTTCCGGCGTGGTCAACGGGATTCAACGTTGGTCTACTATACTTATGCCGATTCTTTTTTTACTTTTGATTGTTCTGATTATAAGAGGCATCAGCTTGCCTGGCGCGGGCGCGGGATTAACCTATTATCTGAAACCGGACTTCAGCGAAGTTACCGGAAGGACATTACTCGGTGCCATCTCGCAGGCGTTTTTCTCTTTGAGTCTGGGTATGGGTGTTTTTATAACCTACGGAAGTTACCTTAAACGTAAAGATGAAATTCCGGTAAGCACCGCCACCATAGTTGGTTTGGACACGATAGTCGCTCTTTTGGCCGGTTTTGCTATATTTCCGGCAGTCTTTGCCTTGGGGTTTGCCCCCGGAGCAGGCCCGGGCCTGGTTTTTATAACGCTACCCGCTGTTTTTGCCCAGATGCCGTTTGGACTTATTTTTGGAGTTCTCTTTTTTGTGCTTTTGGGAATTGCCGCTTTAACTTCCGCCATTTCTCTTCTGGAAGTTGTATCGGCCTGGCTCATTGATGAGAAAGGTTGGGAGAGAAAAAAAGCGGCAGTATTAATGGGCCTAGTTATATTTGTTGTCGGGATCCCCGCCAGTTTAGGATACAGTGTTTTCAGCGACTTTTCTTTCCCCGGCCTAAAAACGGATTTACTCGACACCTATGATTGGTTTGCCAACAGTATCTTTTTACCGCTGGGCGGACTTCTCTCGGCCATATTTGTGGGCTATGTGTGGGGAGCCAAAAAAGCGGTTAACGAAGCCAACAGGGGCAGTTCCCTTTTTACAATTGGAAAAGTATGGGTTTTCCTTATCCGCTATGTTGTTCCGGTAATGATTGTCGTCATCATGGCGGCGGGAATTTATGATACATTTATAAAGTAAGTGGGAAGTGAATCGGTATGCGGTGGCAGATACTTAATGCCGGTTTGCTGGTTGTTGGTAAAATAACAATGAAGGAGGAAAAGATGATGAAAGGTATTAAAAAGAACAAGTTCCTTTTTTGTGTTTTGATTTTCGGGTTGATTATGATTTTTGCCGCACCTGCATTAATTGGTGCTGAGCAAAAGATAAAACAAAAAGCAATTGATTGCACCTATGCCGTAGAGAAAGGCAAGGACGGCAAGGAAACATACACGCTGCAGGGAAAAGATTGTAAAGACTATGTCGCCCAGATGAAGCCGCAAACAAAAGCAAAAGGAAGAGGTATGGGCACTTCCTGCGAAGGATCATGCAATTGTACATGGTATGATAATTGTAATTGCTTTATCTGCCGCGGTTGTTGTTCAGACCTGTTCAGGTTGTCTCAGCGCTAAATTTGTTTGGTTCAAAAGAAGGGGGCATTATTTGCCCCCGTTTTTTCTTATTTTGTTAAAAGGCAATGAGGTAAATAATTATGCCACATGCTCATACCGAGTCTTTGTTTCACAATAAGCTGAAAAATGAGCATCGGGAGGTTGGTTATTATGAATAAAGCAAAAGTTGTTTTTAGCAGGCTAATGAAAAATTCAATTTTGTTTTTTTTCGCTGTCATTATGCTTTCGGGTTGTACGACAGTGCATAAAAATTTTAAAACTTATTCCCCCGTGCCGGATCAGCGCGGAAAAACAACCGCGAAAGTAGCGATTGTGCTGACCGATGAATTATGTTCGTTTTATTATATACCCAGGGACTTCCAGGAATTTTCGCTAGGTCCCGTTCTGTGCGAAAACGCCGGAAACGCGGCGAAAGCGGCGTTTAGTCAGCCTTTATTTTTTAAAAATACAAACGAGGCCATCTCGGATCAGGCCGATTTTATCGGTGTATTGCGGCCCAGAATCGCTTATCTATATGGTTTTAGAGAAATTCCAGCTACTGTACTGACCTACGCGTCTTTGTCGTGGGAACTGCTCTCCGGCGAAGGCAAAAGACTTTACGGAGCGACAATTTACGGTGATGGTCGTGACCAGCGAACTTTTGGCATGTCCGATGTGCGCTATGAAAGCAGCATGCAGCAATGCATGGATGATCTTACGGCTAATTTGTACAAGGAAATGATTCAGTCGCCCCAAAGGGCAGCCAAAAACATCGCCGCGTCCGGGCATATTCGCGCAACAGTGGAGGGCTATCAGCCGGGAATTACCACTTATGCGCAGTATCGCAACAGAAAAAATAAAGAATGGCATATCTTCGCAGTGCATGAACGCGCGAAATATGGAGAAAGAGAATTCAGCTACTTATTTGATCCGGTGTCAAAAAAGCACTTTTCCGTTGTTGGATGGGAATCCAGGTGGGGCTTACGTCTTCCCGCAATAGAATCGCTGCGCCCATCCGTATATTTACCGCAAAGCAAGATAGATCAGACAAAAGTGAACTCTGTTTACATTAAGGAGCTTGTCGGGTCTGTTTATGATGATCGCCCGCTTTGCGAACTTGTTTTTGAAGGAGAAAGCATTGATAATTCCATTCTTAAAAATCGTTCCTGTCCCGGTAGCTTTCTTTCTTCCACCTCTTACCTTTCAGTCGATGCTTATAGAAATCGCAAGCTTGACAACACGGCGCAGCAATGGGTAAAATTACGCATCGGGATGTCGAAAGAAGAAGCGGGAAGGCTTATTGGCGCGCCGCGGCGGTGGCTCTACGATTCCTCAACCAATGTTACCACTTTTGAGTTTGGTTATGGCCGGGTGATCTTTTATGGAAAAAACGATGAAGGCTTGTCCGGCTGGCAGCTTGATTGAAGAATAATTTATATTATGCGAGACCTTGTTATAGCTGTATAAACTTTTTTAAAAATTTATTATGTAGCTTGGAAAGAGTCAGCAAGGCAACAATGGCGCCGGTCATGGCAAAAAGCATATCCCAGTGCGCGTCCCACACGTCTCCCTGCGTGCCCAAAAACGCTTCCGCCGATGAGCCCTGCACCAGCACCGCCCACCATTCGATGAATTCATAAAAAGCGCTGATAGCCAGACAAACACAAACAACCAGAAAAAAGAGCCATTTCCCCGGACGCAGGGGCGAAGTACGGATAAGTATTTCTCTGGCTAAAATAGCGGGAATAAAGCCCTGGGCAAAATGCCCGATTCTGTCGTAGTGATTGCGGCTGAAATTGAACCATTCCTGCATCCAGAATCCCAAAGGAACTTCCGCGTAAGTGTAAATACCGCCCACGGCCAGAATAGTGAAGTGGATTATCAGCAGAACATACACAAGCTTTGTTAACGGGAATTTTTTGTAGGTAAAAAACAGAATGGGAAATCCGAGTAATATCGGGAAAACTTCTAAGACCCATGTAAATCTGTCTCTGGTTAAAAGAAAAGAACCGATAATAATAATTGTGGTACAAAGGCTGAACAAGATAGGATATTTTGAATTTTCCGTCATTTTTTCACCTCAAGCAAATTTATTTTTAAACTGCCTGATATTTATCAAGCTTAGAAAAAACAAAGCCGGCGGATATATAATCCATATCAATGTTATGAATATTTTATTACCATAAATCGCGTATAAAGAAACGAAAATATCCGTCATATAGAAAAATAAAGAGCCGACGATAACCAGTAATATTTTTAAGCTGTTTTGTTTTGAGCGCAAATAACAAAGAGATCTCCATAGCATGAAATTAAGGATAGTTAAGTAGATGATAAAGGCGGACTGCAAAAGCGCGCCCTTGATTTCGCCTCTGGCCATAAAAAACAGTAACGCGCCAAAAATCAGGACAGGGATAAGAAAAAGAAAATCTTTGCCTTTAAATCTGGTGTCAAAAATATAGTAGATTGCCAGAAGGATATGCGCCAAGCTGAAAGGAATAATGGAGAATTTAATGTGTTGTGACCAGTTGATAATGCAATCGCCCGTTAAAATAAATAAAAAAACAAAACAAAGGATGATATTGTGCCGTTCATCGACGCTGGTTGTCAGCGAAACAAAAATAAAAGTCATGAAAACGAACAGCGGTATGATTATTCTGGTAACTTCCTCAATATTATTTGTCCGGAAGTAGAATATGGCGGGATAAAAAATAATAAACAGTAAAAAATAAATATTCAGATGGTTGTTTATAAGCCGCTTGATTGTCATTATTATTTAGGGCCGCGTGTTTATTTATTGATAATTTTTTGCACTTCTTTTTTATTTTTGCTGTATGAGAGATAACTGTTCAGAAACCAGCCAATACCGAAACCAATCAGCAAACAAAAGAAGATCAGCACCGCGAGTGACATGGAAATATCCCAGAAAAGAAAGCTGACGGAAACAGCGGCAATATTCTGCAAAAGAAAGATGAGAGCTAAAACGGCGAGCATAACTACCAATGTAATTTTAAAGTTCATTATTTTATCCTCCTGAAAAAAATATTAAGTCGGGGCAGCGCTACCTTCTTCATTTTACTTCTTTGCGCAGATTATATTTGATCATTTTAAGCTGAAGGCCTTTGCGGCTCAAACCAAGTTGTTTCGCGGCCTTGGTGACGTTGCCATCCGCTTCTTCAAGTGTTTTAAGGATCATTTGTTTTTCCACATTCTCCACATGATCACGCATGTAATCTTTGAAAGATTTTTTTCTTTCATCTGCCGGCAGCGCCGTGATTTTAGTGACGGCCGCTTTGAATTCCTCTGGAATTTCATTTATAGTAATTTCATTACCCTTTGCCAGCAGCATCATTCTTTCAATAAGATTTTCCAGTTCGCGGATATTGCCTGGCCATTCATGACGTAGAAGCATTTCTTTTACTTCTTGAGCCATGCTTAGCGAAACTTCCAGCTTTTTGTTGAATTTTTCCACAAAATAATCGGTCAGCGGGAGAATGTCCTCTTTTCTTTCACGAAGCGGCGGGATTTCAATGGGGAAAACATTAAGCCGATAATACAAATCTTCACGAAAATATCCCGCCTGTACCTGCTGCAGAAGATTTTGATTAGTTGCGGCGATGATACGCACATCCACTTTTATCGTGCGTAGTCCGCCGACGCGTTCGAATTCCTGTTCCTGAAGGACGCGCAGAAGCTTCACCTGCATATCGCGGGGGATTTCGCTGACCTCGTCAAGAAAGAGAGTTCCTTTGTGCGCCAGCTCGAATTTTCCCGGCTTGGTTACGGCCGCTCCGGTATAAGCTCCTTTTTCGTATCCGAAAAGTTCACTTTCTATCAATGTTTCGGCGATAGCCGCGCAGTTTATTTTAATCAGCGGATTTTTTTTGCGGGGAGAATTAAAATGAATAGCGTCCGCCACGAGCTCTTTTCCTGTTCCGGTCTCTCCGTTGATGAGGATTGTTGTCGTTGTCGGCGCCACGCGTTTGATGGCGTCAAAAATATCATGCATGTTTTTACTTGTGCCGATAATGCCGCCGCGTTCTATTTCCTCGGGCGGCATAAAAAGTTCGCTTTCTTTCAAGACGCGCGTTTTTATCGCTTTGGAAATAACATTTTTCAATTCATCGATATCAAACGGTTTGGTTATGTAATCCAGCGCGCCTTTTTTCAGCGCTTCCACGGCAGTGGCCACAGTTCCATGGGCGGTAATCATGACCACCGGTACTTCCGGATATTTATCGCTTATGTGTTCCAGCAGTTCCATGCCGTCGATATTTGGCATTTTTAGATCAGATATTACCGCGTCAATCCCGCCTGATTTAAGGATAGCCAGCGCTTCAGATCCGTCCGCGGCGGAAGACACCTCATAGCCTTCTTTTTTCAGCATCGCCGCCAAAACCAAGCGCATATTCAATTCATCATCAACGATCAATACTTTATTCATAGCTAACAATTATTATGTCTTTTAGTTTAAATCAAGCAGGATTGTTAATATTTTCGGTTAACGGCGTTAAGTTTTATAAAGAACACGGTTCCTTGTCCCGGAATTGATTTGACCCGAATAAGTCCGCTGTGTTCTTTGATGATTTTTTGGCAAATGGCCAGGCCCAATCCCACGCCTCTTTTTTTTGTAGTATAAAAAGGTTTAACTATATTTTTTATTTCTTCCGCGCTTATTCCCGGACCTGTGTCGCGTATGGTGATGCTGATAGCGCCTTCCGATCCTGTGTCAATGTTGGAAGTGCGGAAGGTCAGTGTGCCGCCCTGCGGCATTGCTTCAATCGCGTTGAGAGCAATGTTTAAAATGACCTGCAGGAATTGCTGTTCATCTATTTCCACTTCAGGCAAATTATGATTCAGCTCCCGAACCATATTAATATTTTCGGCAAGCTCGTTTGCGGCGATGATCGAAATAGCTCTTTGAATAACGACATTTATATTTTGCGCTTTAAGTTTGAGCTGATAAGGCCGGGCATAATCCAAAAACTGATGTACCGCCGCGTTGAGCCTGTTTGACTCTTCGATGATTATGTCCAGCAGATTTTTTTGTTCTTCCGATGCAGCTTCAGTTTTCAAGTATTGCGCGGCGCCTTTGATGGAGCCCAGAGGGTTGCGGATTTCATGCGCTATTACCGGAGCCATCTCCGCGAGCATGAAAGCTTTTTCTTTTTCCAATTTTTCGTCAAATTCGTAAAGAGAAGTAAAAACGTCTTTGCTGTCTGGATAAAAGAAGCTGAAGCCTTTTTTTAATATCATTTTCAGCGGCGTCAGGGAAATGACAATCAAAAAAGAAGCCATTATTACACTGGTAAAAGAAGGTGTGCTGGCGCTGAAAAATAACGCGACAAAATAAAATATCATTGCGCCCACAATCGTGCTGATAAAGATAACCAGGGCGCGCGCGAAAAAATCGTGCAGTTCATTGAGTTGCGGATAAGCGATAATAAGCAGGATAAGATAAAGAAGAGCGGAAATTACCATTCCGGATATGGCAGGGAAAGAGTATCCTAAAAGACTCAAAAGGTCGGCACTGCACAGAATAAGAGCGATAGGACAGGCGATAAGCAAATAAATT
>DHGA01000057.1:255-5245 GCA_002402545.1 Syntrophaceae bacterium UBA4810 | reverse complement strand
GCCTGCGTGTTCGGCGTGGGGGCGGAACTGGTCTGCGACGCCTTAATTCTGCACGGCACGGACGAACAAAAAGAAAAATACGTAAAGCCGCTGCTCAAAGGAGAGTTATTCGCGGCGGAGTGCCTGACCGAACCGCGCGGCGGCTCTGATTTCTTCGGCGCCACGACCAGAGCGGAAGATAAAGGTGATTACTTTCTGCTCAACGGCCAGAAACGTTTTATCGTGGGCGCGGAAGGAGCGGACTTTTTTCTGGTCTACGCGCGCACCAATCCGGAAGCCAAACCGCAGGAATCCATCACCTGCTTTATCGTTGATCGCGGAGAGGGCGTGGAAGTGAAATATCTCTACGGCCTCATGGGCTGCCGCGGCGGCGGAACCGGAAGGCTAATCTTTCGTGATGTGAAAGTACCTAAAAAAAACGTGGTGGGAAAAGTTCAGGGCGCTTACGCTGTTTTCAATACCATGATGATACCGGAGCGTCTGGGCACGGCGTCTATGACTATCGGCGCGGCGCGCCCCGCGCTGGATATCGCCACGCAATACACTTCCAGACGCAAAGCTTTCGGCCAGGTAATCAATCAGTTTGAAGGAGTAAGTTTTCAGGTGGCGGAGGCGGCGATGATGCTGGATGCCGCCCGCGCGATGGCTTATGTGACGGCGCGCGCGGTAGATTCGGGCACTGACATGGGCCGTGTGCGGCGGATGGTTTCGCAAAGCAAAAAGTTCATCACTGAATCCTGCCAGAAAGTAGTGCACAACTGCATGCAGGTAATGGGCGGAATCGCCTATACCAATGTTTTTCCCGTGGAGCGCATTTACCGCGACGTGCGGCTGGCCTCTATCTGGACCGGTACCAGCGAGGTCATGTCGATGATTACCGCGCATGAATGGTATCGGGAATATTTCGCGCAAAAGGCAAAGGCGCAGACCCGCGATCATGAATTCGACGCGGCGGAAGCAAACGATGATGAAAAGATTTATGATGATGAAGACATGTGGAAAAAAGGATGGTAAAAATGATCTAATGCCCTAATTAACGCTTTGACAAAAGTAATTAATTAAATTAAATATGGGCAAAGCGACACAAATAAAATTACCACACAAGGGGGTGCAACATGGCAAAATCAAGAGATATTAAAAAAGACGCGAAGAAAAAACCTGTTAAATCAGTGAAGGAAAAAAAAGAAGCAAAAAGATTGAAAAAGTTATCTAAAGAAGGTTTTTAGCATCCCCAAAAAGGGTTATATTAAATGAAAATTAAATTTTTAGGCGCAGCAAGAGCCGTCACCGGCTCTTGTTTCGTTATTGAAACTGATCAGGCCAGGTTTGCCGTGGACTGCGGCATGCACCAGGGAAACGATAAAATAGAAAAACGCAATTGGAATGCCGATATCTACGAAGCGGCAAAAATAGATTTTTTTCTGATTACGCACGCGCATATCGATCATTCCGGCCTGCTTCCTCTCATGGCAAAAAATGGTTTCCGCAAACCCATTTATACGACGGAACCCACCGGTGATTTGTTGAAAATCCTGCTTCTGGACAGCGCCCATATTCAGGAAACGGAAGCAGGGTGGAAAATAAAAAGGCTCCAGCGCTGGGGAAAATCAGCGGATGTGGCGGCGCTTTACACAACAAAAGACGCGGAAGTTGTGGCGCCCCTTGTCAAAACAAAAAAATATAACGAAATGTTCAGCCCCGCCCCCGGCATAAAAGTAAATTTTCTTGACGCCGGGCATATTCTGGGGGCGGCCATTGTGGAAATATTCATCGAAGAAAACGGCGCTTCAACCAAACTGGTTTTCTCCGGAGATATCGGCAGAAGGCATCAACTGATGGTGGAAGATCCCGCTATCGTCAAAGAAGCGGACTATATTTTCATGGAGTCCACTTACGGAGACCGCAATCACAAAAACGAAGAAGAAAGCTTAAACGAATTGGCTGAAGCAATTAATTACAGCTATTCACGCAATGAAAAAATAATTATTCCCGCGTTTGCCGTGGAGCGCACCCAGGAAATGCTGTATTCCTTATATCTGCTCAACGAGAAGGGAAAGCTCCCGAAGGATTTACCGGTATTTCTCGATAGCCCGCTGGCAATAAAAGCAACGGAAATATTCCGCCGCTATCATTCGTACATGGACAAAGAAACCAACAGCATCGTAAAAAGCGGGGATGACCCTTTGGATTTGCCGCAGCTTCAGTTTTCTTCAAGTACCGAGCAGTCCATGCGGATTAACGAAATGAAAGGTTCCGCAATAGTCATTTCTGCAAGCGGTATGTGTAACGCAGGCCGTATCAGGCATCATCTGCGTCATAATTTGTGGCGCCCGGGCGCGAGCGTTGTTTTTGTCGGCTATCAGGCGCAGGGCACGCCCGGCAGGCGCATCGTGGAAGGAGCCAAGAATATCCGTATTTTCAACGACGATATAGCCGTAAAAGCCAACATTCGCACAATCGGCGGTTTTTCCGCGCATGCCGGTCAAAGCCAGCTTTTGGATTGGCTTAAAAATTTTACCAACAAAAAAATGCCGGTTTTTTTAGTTCACGGTGAATATTCCGCGCAGGAAACTTTGGCCGCGTTAATCAAAGAAAAACTGGGGTTTGGCGTGACTATTCCCGAGTATCAGGAAGAAATTCTGCTGGGGCCGGGCGCGGAAATCAGAGAAATTAAGGCGCAGGTTGTGGAAGAAGAACCGCGTGTCGACTTGGATGCCTTAATAGGCTCTCTGGAAGCAAAAGTATCGGAACTCAAAAGCCGCAAGAAAAATATCGCGTCGCTCTCTTTAAGCAGGCAGATGGAAATTCAGGATATGCTGAAAGAAGCGGATATGAATATCGATGAGGCTAAAATAGACGTCTAATAGGTAGCTTTGCTTTCATTGTCGGGCATTATTTAGCTATTTTTATTCCCGGATGAAAAATCAGCGCCATCTGTTCTATGGCGTCTATAATTCGCGGCGAAGCGCGGCCGATTAAATCTGTGTCCACGGAATAAATCCGGCCGTTTTTCACTGCCGGCACCATACTAAGCTTATTCCAAAATGTTTTTCCCGCTTTGAATTCCTTATCGCCGCTCATTGGCGCGATAAGAATTATATCCGGCTGCGAAGCGGCGATTCCTTCCGCGCTGTAACGCGGATAGCGCGCGACGCTTTGCCCCGCTACATTAACAGCCCCCGCTCTTTCCATTGCTTCATTAATCAGCGTTCCCGCACCCACGCTAATCACCGGCTCCAACCCGATCTGAAAAAATACGCGCGGTTTCTTTTTATCTTTTATCTGCGCGTCGATACTATTCAAACGTTTGCGCAACGCGGCAACCAGAGATTTGGCGGCGGGCGTCTCATCGGTAACTTCGCCAACGCGCAAAATGCTTTTTAGAATGCCTTCAGTATCCGCCGGATTTATTACATAAACAGGCAACCCCAGCCTTTCTAACTGTAAAACCGTTTCTTTTCTGTTGCCGTCAGCGGTGGCTAAAATCAAATCCGGCTTTAAAGAAACTATTTTTTCTATGGAAGGATTGGTAAAGCCGCCAACTCTTTCTTTTTTACGCGCTGCTTGAGGCCAGTCGCAAAAAGTAGTTACACCAACAATTTTATCCGCCAGACCCAACGCGTAAAGAGTTTCCGTAATCCCAGGCGCCAGTGAAATAATGCGGCCGGGATTTTGAATAACGATTACTTTTCTGCCGATTTCGTCGGAAAGTTCGCGCGCGGACGATAGAGAAAAAGAAAGAATAACAAAAGCGGCAATAAAAAATATCAGAAAGATTTTATTGATGAGTTTAGCCATTTAAAGAAGTTTTTAATTTCTGATGCGGTAGTTAAAAGACGCCACGATATGCAGGCGGGATAAATTGTAATATGGTGGTAATGGCTCAAACGGCGCGACAGATTTAACCACATTGACCGCCCCGTTATCCAGCTCCGGAAATCCGGATGAAGTAATAAGAACCGCATGCGCCAGTTTTCCGTCGGCATCAATTGATAATCTCACGACAACGTTGCCTTCTTCGTTTCTTTCGAAAGCTCTTTTGGGATAATCCCAGACACGCAAAATTTTTCTTTTAATCAGATTCAGATAAACGGCGTATTTGACATCAAAACTGCCCAGATCAACCGTATCTTCGCGCCAGCCATCATCAACGGCAACTTTCTTTTCGCTGTCATTCTCCGGCGACGTTTTTTCGCTCAAGTATTCATCAGTTTCCTCATATGGAATATTCGGAGCAAGCTCTTCGATGCTTACGCTTAATATTTCCATATCCGGAATATTCTGACGCAAATCAATCGCGCCCGTCGCCGTGATTAAAGTCAGATGAACAACGAATGAGATAACTACCGGCCATAATATGGCTTGTTTTGAATCCATTATTATCCGCTCTCTTCATATCGGACTTTTAAAAAATCAAGGCCGCCCGATAGCTGAATCATATACGGCATTTGCCACAAAATCAACAATATGATAACAATAACAAATAAATTTGTCATCTGGTAAAACATTTTGCCGCGCGCAACATTACAACTTATTCCCGGATGGCAGGCGAGAAAAAAAATGAAAACCGATGAAGAGTATATGCAAATAGCGCTGGATGAAGCGCGTAAGGCTTTCGAGGCGCATGAAGTGCCCGTGGGCGCGGTTGTGGTAAGCGAAGGAATTATTTTGGCGCGCGCCTATAATTCCCCGATTATAAATAATGACCCTTCGGCGCACGCGGAAATGCTGGCATTGCGAAAGGCGTCCGATGCGCTGGGCAATTACCGGCTTAACGGCGCGTCGCTTTATGTAACGCTGGAACCGTGCATTATGTGCGCCGGTGCGATTATTCAGGCCCGTTTATCCCGTCTCGTTTTCGGAGCGCGCGACCAGAAAACCGGCGCTGTTGTTTCTCTGTATAATATCCTGAAGGATGAACGGCTCAATCATCAGGTGGAAATAACCGAAGGAATTCTAAGTGATGAATGCGGGGAAATTTTGAGTAGAT
>DHGA01000057.1:0-175 GCA_002402545.1 Syntrophaceae bacterium UBA4810 | reverse complement strand
TCCCCCTCTCTCCGCCATGATAAATGTTTTTTGAAAATTTATTTGTCATAATGAGAAATCTTATTTGAAAGCCGCAGAAAAGGATTTCTCCCCGGCAGGCACCCCAGCGAATGCCACAATACGCCGGGCCGAAATGACATAAGATAATACAAGCGGAGAGATGTCCGAGCGGCTG
>DHGA01000001.1 GCA_002402545.1 Syntrophaceae bacterium UBA4810 | reverse complement strand
AGATTCCGGATCGCCCAGGTCAGCGGTGGCCTGATCGTAGTTTTAGTGGCCGACACCAGAATCGCCCTCGGGCGCGGCGAGGCATCAAAAATAATGGTTTTGAAGGTCGACCCGAAAGAGGCTATCTGTGAATTACCCGTGGAAAAAGAAATTTCCGTGGCGCTGGTCGGTCAGCCCAATGTCGGCAAATCCACTATGTTCAATATTCTTACCGGCCTGTCCCAGCACGTGGGAAACTGGCCGGGTAAAACTGTCGAGAAAAAGGCAGGCATTCATCGGGCCGAAAATGTTTTGCTGCGCATCGTCGATCTGCCGGGCACCTACAGCCTGACTGCTTTTTCCGAAGAGGAAAGAATCACCCGCGATTTTATCATCACTCAAAAACCGGATGTGGTTGTTCTGGTCTTGAATGCCGCCGCGCTGGAGCGCAGTCTTTATCTGCTTTCCGAAACCTTACTGCTGGGCCGCCCTGTTATTGTCGCCCTCAATATGATGGATGTTGCTTCCGATCAGGGAATACAAATCGACACCAAAGCCCTGCATGAATCTTTGGGGCTGCCGGTTATCGGCATGGTCGCCAGGCGCAACAGCGGCATTAAAGAGCTGGTGGAACAAATTACTTCTTTTGCTTTCGGCAAGACAAATATTAATCCTCATTTACCTGAAGTATCCGCCGACCATCGGCAGATCTACCTTGATATACTTGCGCAAATTTCCGGACACATTCAGGAACCTTACTCCTCCGAATGGGTGGCCGTAAAATTGATGGAAGGCGACCCGGAAGTAACGGTGATGACCGAAAAAGAAATTGATAAAACAACGTGGGATAATATCCGGAATCTCTTAATCAAACACGAAGACGCGCTGCATGCGGTAGTTAACGGACGTTACGACTGGATTGAAAAAATCACCCGCTCCGCCGTTTCCCGCTTTAAGATGGGGGAAGTAGTGCTCACTGACCGGATTGACCATATCCTCACACGCCCTTTTTTCGGTATTCCCATACTGCTGGCGGTAATGGCGCTGGTCTTCTTTTTAACTTACAGCGTGGGCATACCTCTGCAAAACTGGATGGCCGAAGGAGTGGGAAGTTTTGGCCACTGGCTTGAGCCGGTAATGTCCGCGTGGCCTGTATGGACCAAGGGCTTGCTCGTTGACGGCGTTATCGGCGGCGTAGGTTCGGTTTTGACCTTCCTGCCTATTTTGCTGATATTTTTCGCGATTATGGCTTTTCTGGAAGATGTCGGTTACATGGCGCGCGCCGCCTTTGTCATGGACCGCATCATGCACCTGGTCGGCCTGCACGGAAAAAGTTTTCTGCCCATGTGCCTCGGTTTCGGCTGCAATGTTCCGGCAGTGCTGGGCGCGAGGATCATTGAAACGCGCAAAGCCCGGATGATCACGCTCCTTCTGATTCCCTTTGTACCCTGCACGGCAAGACTGGCTGTGCTGACGCTAATTTCTGCCGCCATCTTCGGCTCCAACGCGGCATATTTTGCATGGAGCATTCTGGCGCTGAACATCGCCGTCCTGGGAATTGCCGGAATATTTGTCAACAAAGTACTTTGGAGACAAGACGCTCCGTTCATCATGGAACTGCCGATTTACCATAGCCCGGATATCCGTACTATCCTGATGGTAATTTGGGCCAGGCTCGTTGCCTTTATCCGCAAGGCGGGAACAATCATTTTGGCTGTCTCGATTATTATCTGGCTTTTATCTTATCTGCCGACAGGCATTGTGGAGGAAAGCTGGCTGGCACGCGCGGGCAAAGCAATTGCGCCTTTGGGCGCTCCTCTGGGACTGGACTGGAAAATGATTACCGCGCTGATCACCGGTTTTGTAGCTAAAGAAAATGTAGTGGCCACGCTGGGTGTTCTTTATTCCGTGGGCGAAGACGGACTCGCCGCCATCCTGCCAAGTGTGATGAGCCATGCTTCCGCCGCCGCTTTTCTGGTGGTTATGATGCTCTTTATCCCCTGCGCCGCGACAGTTGCCGTTTTGCGCAAAGAAATGAACAGCAACAAGTGGTTTTTCTCCACAATTTTCATGACACTGATTGTTTCTTATCTCGGAGGAATGGCGGCATATCATTTTGTCCGCTGGCTTGGGATTTGAAAATCGCCGTTATTTGGCATTGTCCCGCCTGCCTCCTCTTTGCCCTGTTAACCGTTTGTTTATTCTTTTTCTAAATTCATCGACGAATTCTTTTGAAGAAAGATATTTATCGGCAAAGGAAACGATAAAAGACTCTTTATATCTGGGCGGCATCGCCGTCAAAGGCCACATATGTTTTTTGATAATATCTTCCTCGATTTTGTTGAGAGAAAATGTCTTCTTTGCGTTAGCCAAGGCAATCCCGGGATGTTCGAGACCGTGAAATTTCCGGCGGTGCAGATCCGGCTCATCATGATTGCGCCAATCATAAAAAAAGTAGTCATGAAGAAGGGCGCCGCGCGCCGCGGAACGATGATCAAGCTTCGCGTATTTGCATATCCGGTATGATAAATAAGCCACTTCTTTAACATGTTCATAAATTGAAGAATTGTGATGATAATAATCTTTTAGTTTAATAAACTCCTCATGTTCGTAAATGTCTTTGATCATCTCGTAATAGTCATTCTCGTACGGCCTGCGGCCTTCGATTTCCATAATAATCTTGTCCTGAACGGATTTTAAAAACGTGCCAACTTTGCTCTTGATTTTATTATTGATCTTGTCGTTGATGTAGCGGTTAAGATTCGGAAAAGCATTGCGCAGTCGCCGGAAGGAATCGAAAATGCGCTCGATTTCAACATCGCTGAGGTTAAAATACTCCGCGTACAGATATGCAATTTTCTTTCGAAATGCCGCAATGGATATCATGGAGAATAAAAAATCCGTTAAATAGTAGGCCAGAAAAATAGTGGCGAAAATCTTAATGTAAAAAAGATCCAGCCCAAGCAACTGACGGAAAACCGCCGGATGAATAATTGTTATAAAAATAAGCGCGAGGATTACCCAGGCGATGGTAAAAATGAGAGATACCCGGCCATGGAGGCTAAACCGAGAGTCGGAATATTCCCAAAGCTTTAGCTTGAAAATTTTTTCAAAAAAGTAGCCGACGAGATATTCCAGTACTGTGAGCGCAATCCCATATATAATAAGACGTGGGGCAATGTGCCAATCCCGCAAAAAATATTCGAGCAGAAGGATAAAAGCCGCGCCCACACCGTAAATGGGGACGAATGGACCGTATAGAAATCCGGCGTTGATGAACCTGCGCTGGTTTATCGAGCGGTAGATAACTTCAATGGCCCATCCAGCAAAGGAATATATGGCAAAGAGGAACACAAAATAAAAAACGGACACATTGTTTTCAAGCATATTTTGCCGCACCGTTATTTTTTAGAAAATCAATTTTCTGACGCGCGAACGAATTTTATCATACCATAATATCTTTGCAATATTTATTGAATTTCCCAAAATTATCGAACTTAGGCAGGAATTGCCCCTGACCACTTTGGGGAAAATTGATAAAAAATGCTGCCGGATCGCGCTCAGCACTGACAAATATTTTGCTTGATGTTTTTGATTACGCGGTGGCTTCTTGAAGAAGCAATTGTATCTGCCTGTCTTTTTCCTGCCAGAGCTGCTGCACCCAGTTGTTGAATCTTTCCCGGAAAGCATCATCGCCTGTATAATCGCCTTCAAGAAAATGTTTGGGAATTTCTATCGTCTGGAAATGCACAACTACTTTTTTAACTTTTCCGCAGAGAAATTTCCAGAAAGTAGGTGCGCCATCCGGATAAACTATGGTTATATCCAATAAGGAATGAAACTTTTCACCCAGCACATTCATGGCTAGGGCGATTCCCCCGGATTTCGGCCGTAGCAAATAGTTATAAGGAGAATTTTGCTTGAGATGCTTGCCTACGGAAAAACGTGTGCCTTCCAGAAAATTCATCACGCTGGTGGGGATACGCGAAAATTTTCCGCAGGCTTTTTTCGTTGTTTCCAGGTCCTTCCCTTTTTTCCAGGGATACTTTTTTAAATATTCGGCGCGATAACGACGCAGAAAGGGAAAATCCAGCGCCCACCAGGCAAGGCCAATCAATGGCACCCAGATAAGCTGGCGCTTGAGAAAAAATTTCAGCAGGCGGATGCGCCTGTTCAGCAAATGCTGCAAAACAAAAATATCCGCCCAAGACTGGTGGTTGCTGACAACAAGATACCATTTATTGTAATTTAACCCTTCCAAACCCTTAACATCCCATTTTGTTTTTTGCGTAAGTTTCATCCAGCCGCTGTTGCACGATATCCAGTTTTCGGCAATCCACGTCAAAACCCGGTCAAAGAAGCGGCGCAACTGCGGTATCGGAAGTAAAAATTTTAACAAGGAAAAAAGTAATAAAATGGTAACCCAAAAAATTACGTTGAGCCCTAAAAGTGACGAGGAAATTACTCCTTTGATTTTGTCCGGTAAAAAATGAAGCATAATTATCTTTAATAGCTTGTCGCGAGGAACTCTTTAACACGACTTTTGAATTTCGTCAAAGAATTAATAATCACATTGCTTTTTAAACTGTCAAAAGCGGCAAATTCCTTTCTGCTTGTGCCGGCCTGTTTTTAGTTGTATATTTTAGGTCAATATAAGGCCGTTTGAACCTTTTCCGCGCGGCGCCAAGGAGAAAAAATATGAGCATATCCATAGCAGAACAAAGCAGACAACAGATCAAAGAACCTAAAAACCTTTCCGCACGCATAAGCTGGCTAAGAGATTACTATTTTCAGGGAGTGAAGCGCGCCTGGAATAATGAATTTAGCGCCTGGACAACAGGCACTGCCTGGGATGTGCAATTTGACGAAATGACCTTCTACATTGTGCCCGAAACTTATCCTTTTCTCCAGCCTTTCCGTATTTCCATGCAGCAAAACGCCAAACCTGTGAAGCTGCATCCCGATTTCTGGTCATGGAGCCTGCCTGAGCGCAAGGCGTGGTTTGCCAAAGAGGTGATGACCAATTACGTTCCGCAGGAAATTTTGCCGGGGGATCTTATTGCCGGCGGCCGTTTCAATATTCAGACATCAATGTGCTGGACGAAAAAAGAGGCAAAAGAACGCGACCTTCTTATCTACGGCAAAAATGGCGCGCGCGCAAAAATGAAATGGTTTCACGATCACGGCTATGGAAACTCAGGCGCCACCAGCGGACATCTTATTCCCGGATATGAAAGTGTACTCCAAATCGGCTGGAAAGGGATTTATCAGGATCTGGAAAATAAACACGCCGCTCTCTCAGAAAAAGATAAGAAAGGCAAAAAAGGCGCTCAGCTGCGCGCCATGATGATCGCCGCTGAAATGCCCAGACAACTGGCAGAAAAATACGCGCAACTTTGCGAAAAACTGGCCGCGCAGGAAAAAGATAATACCCGCAAAGAGGAGCTTGAGCAGATGGCAAAAAATCTGCAACGCGTTCCCTGGGAACCGGCTCAGACTTTCTGGGAGGCCGTGCAGTCTCTATGGCTCACACATATGCTGGTGATGAGCGATGAAAACTATCCGGGGCCAGGAGTTTCTTTCGGCAGAATCGATCAGTATCTTTTGCCTTATTGGGAATATTCAATCCAAAATGGCATGGACAGGGAATTCGGCAAGGAACTGCTGAAATGTTTCTGGATGCACGCAAACACCGTCTACGACGCGATGATTCGCATCGGCAATCAGGGAATCACTTCCGGTTACGGACAACTCATCACTCTTTCCGGCATGGGGCAGGAGGGCCGGGACATGACTAATGATCTGACCTATACCATGCTCGAAGTCATCGATGAAATGACGCCGATTCTGGAACCAAAACCAAATGTGCGCCTGCACCGCGGCTCTCCCGATGAGCTGCTCGATAAAATAGTGGAGATGATTTCGGTAAGTCAGGGCGCGCCCTTCCTGCTCAACTTTGACGAACGCTCCATGGCCGGAATGCTGCTCGAAGCAAAAAAAGCCGGTGTTACTCATCTCATTAATGAAAACAACGTGCACAACTACGCCCCGGTCGGCTGTCTGGAAAATACCATGCAGGGTAACGACCGTTCCGGCACGGTGGATAATAATCTCAATCTGCTCAAAGCAGTGGAACTAGCCCTTAACAACGGCAGGGATTTTCATGTGTTTGTCGATCCTATCACGGGCAAGAGCGAAAAGATCAAGCAGGATGGCCCCAAGACAGGCGACGTGAAAAGTTTTTCTTCCTGGGAACAATTCTGGGATGCCTACGCCGAGCAGACGCGCTATATCGTCAGACGCTGCGTGGATTTATACGAACAGACCGAAACCATCCGAGCGCGCTTCTGCCCCACGCCTTATCTTTCCTGTCTAGTCAAAGGCTGCGCGGAAAAAGGAATTGATATTACCGAAGGTGGTGCCGAACTCAGCTTTACCACACTGGAAGCGATCGCTTACGCCACAACCGTCGATTCCCTGCTGGCCGTAAAGTATCTGGTGTTTGATAAAAAAGATTGTTCCATGGCCAAGCTTTTCACGGCGCTCAAAGACAACTGGGAAGGTCATGAAAAATTGCAGGCCAAAGCCCGTTTCAAGGCGCCCAAATACGGCCGGGATGACGACAAGGCGGACGCGCTGGCGAAAGAAGTGATGAATTTATGGTGCGAAGAGACCTGGAAATATAAAACTCTTTCCACGCAACGCCAATTCCGCCCGGGCATGCTCAGTTGGAATTACTGGGTGGGAGACGGTTTTATTCTACCAGCAAGTCCCGACGGCCGCCCGAAAGGCAGATTCTTATCCAACGCCATCTGTCCCTCCAACGGAGCGGATATCAACGGGCCCACCGCCAATGTGAATTCCGTAGGCAAAGTGCTGGGCGGCAAAGAAATACGGGGCCGGGGTGATTTTCGGGAATATTGCAACTGCCTGCCTAATGGCGCGAGTCATACCATTACCATAAATCCATCGCTTTTAAAAAGTTCGGAGCATCGCGCCAAATTCAAGGCATTTCTGCGCGGCTATGTGGAAAACGGCGGCAGCGCGCTGCAGATCAACATGCTGGATGCCGATATGCTGCGTGACGCGCAGAGAAGGCCCGAAGAGTATCGTTCCCTGCTCGTGCGCATCACCGGTTACAATGCCTACTTCACGAGCATCGGCCGCGAATTGCAGGATGAGGTAATCGCGCGGATCAGCCACGCCTCGCTTTAAACTTGCGTATGCAGAAAACAACAGATAATCATCAGGGAAACATTCTGCGGATTCAACGCATGTCCACCGAAGACGGCCCAGGCATTCGCAGCACCATTTTTTTCAAGGGCTGTCCGCTTTCCTGCGTGTGGTGTCACAATCCGGAAAGCATCGCCCGAGAAAGGCAACTGCACTGGACAAAAATCAAATGCCTCGGCTGCCTGAGCTGCATTGAGGCCTGTACCCGAGGCGCGCTGCAAATGACCGGCGCGGGAATAGCTATCGACAAGTCAAAGTGCGACATCTGCGAAGCGTGCGTAAGCGACTGCCCCTCCACGGCTATGGATATATACGGAGAATACCGCGACGCGCAGAGCCTGGCCGCGGAAGTGCTCAAAGACAGAGTATATTTTGAAAAATCAGGCGGCGGCGTTACTTTGTCCGGCGGTGAACCCACTCTTCAGGCGCAATTTTGCCGCGAACTTCTCGCGCTTTTAAAATCCGGCGGCGTGCACACGGCGCTCGATACCTGCGGGCAATGTTCGTGGGAGTCAATAGCATTGCTTCTGCCTTACACCGATCTGGTCATGTTTGACCTGAAAGAAATGGATACGGCCAAACACAAAAAATTCACCGGCGCGGCCAATAAATTAATTCTGGAAAATCTTCTGCGGCTTGCCCGCCACGAGGAAAAAGAAAAGTCGTCTTTCACGCTCTGGATACGCACGCCGCTGATACCCGATTGCACGGCCACAGAGGCGAACATTAAAAATATCGGCGCGTTTATCGGTAAAAACATGGGCGCGGCCATAGTGAGGTGGGAGCTTTGCACCTTCAATAACCTTTGCCTGCATAAATATGAAGGCCTGTGGTTGGACTGGAAATTCAAAAACACGCCGCTTCTTTCCGCAGATGAGGCGCGGGATCTTGCCGCCGCGGCGCGCGACTCCGGCGCGGATCCGGCGATAGTTCACCTGAGCGGGCCTTTAAAACTTGCCTCGACAGCGGCAAATGATAAATATGAAAAATCAAAAACGGCGGTAGCCGTAAAATAAGGAGCTTTAAAATGCGCGAGCGATTAACAAAATTTGCTGAAGAGGACTTGAATTTTTTCGAGCCGGAAGCGAAGGTCGGCCTGATTGCCACCATTAACCAGGGAGGACTGCCGCATATAACGCTGATTACCGCGTTGCAGGCAAAAACCCCTAGCGAGCTTATCTGGGGGCAGTTTTCCGAAGGATTAAGCAAGCAAAACGTCCAGATAAACAGCAAAACCGGTTTTCTGATTATGACGCTGGACAAAAGTCTGTGGCGGGGCAAAGCCCTGTGGCGCGGCGCGGCCACGCACGGCGCGGATTATGACATGTTCAACAATAAGCCGATGTTCCGCTACAACGCCTATTTCGGCATTCATACCGTGCACTACATGGATCTGGTGGAAACTTACGGCAGAGAAGCGCTGCCGCTTTTGCGCATCGGCCTGGGCTCGATATTTACAAAGCTGGCCAAAGGGGCGACAAAACAAAAAGACAGCGGGAAAAGAATTCTGAAGCCGTGGGCGGAAGGTTTATTCAACCGTCTTAATGCCATCAAGTTTATCTCTTTTATCGGTCATGACGGCTTCCCGGAAATCATACCCCTCATTCAATGCCAGGCAGCGGACAGCACCCGGCTGGTCTTTTCTCCCCTGGCTTATGGCGATGAATTGAGCGCCTTGCGGAAATATTCCCACGTTGCCGTATTCGGCCTGACGCTGGATATGGAGGATGTTCTCATTCGGGGCAAATTCAGCGGTTTTGTAAAACACCTTGGCGTCAATCTGGGCATTGTGGACATCGACTGGGTGTACAACCCGATGCCACCGAAACCCGGACAAATATATCCGACGCAGGAAATCAACGCCGTGGCTAATTTTTGAAATTTTCTTTTTGCTGGATTTGCCACTTTCCGGCTGACGACGCGATTTTCCGGCAGGTGGTTGACGTCAAAATATTTTTCAGGAATGCTGATCAAGCCCCTGCTGAATTCTTTTGCGGGCTGTATTCATGATTTCTCCTATTGTCTCCTCACTGTGGCTGGAAATATCGATAGGGTCATGGATAATCAGCTTTGCACTGCCCGGAAAAAGTTTCAGGGACTTTGCCGGAAGCACGTTTCTGGTGTTGACAATCGTCACCGGCAATACAGGCAGATTCATATCCAGAGCGAATTTAAACGCTCCTTTTTTAAAATCCAGGAGCCTGCCATCCACGCTTCTGGTACCCTCCGGGAAGAACATAATGGACGTCCCGCCTTTTATCCTGTCCCGGGCGGCGTTGATTGACGCCTTCGCAGCTTCGGGATTGGAACGATCAATGTAAATATGTCCGATTTTGTAACAGGCATACCCAAGAAAAGGCACGTCTCTGAGCTGTATCTTCATCACCCAGCGGAAGTCCACGGGCATCCAGCCGTAAATGACAAAAATGTCATACTGGCTCTGATGATTGGCCACAATCACATAGGANNCTGTTGAATCGCGCCCAAATAATACCGCAAACGGAGGCGATTTTCTTATCCACCAGAATAGCTAGCAATGTGGCTGCTGTACCCATCACCGTAGTGGAGACAGCCACAAGAGGAAAAAAGACCAGATACTTGTAAATCTGATATAGCTCCAACAGCAGTTTGTCTTCCCGGGCAAGCTGCTGCGCTTTCCATTTTTCCGCGGCTTTGTCCGCCAGGGATTTCGACAAAAACGAAATCCGCGTTTGAATCTCATTGAAATCAATCATGGCCATCGCCGAATAATAATTATTTTGAGACAATTATAAGCAAAACGCACTGGCCTGTCAATCAAAGAGAAAACTAAAATATAAGCCCTTTAAGTATTTGCTTTTTGTTGAAAAATTAACTTATTTTATTCAAGCAGGTGGATTTTGGTAGTCCCACGGGGGTTTGAACCCCGGTTTCCGGCGTGAGAGNNCTAACCACTAGACGATGGGACCATGATGGCAAAAATGTCCGGTATGACTATTTAATCCCCGGCGAAAAGTCAAGTAAAACTGCTCTGCCGGGCTTAAGCGAATCAATTGTTCGCGACAATCCAGTCAGCGGCGGCCTGGATTCTTTTAATAACGAGCTCTTTACCCAGCGTAACCATAACTTCATCGATGCCGGGACTCACCGTTTTACCGGTAAGCGCCACGCGCAGGGGCTGGGCAATGACTTTTAATTTGATCTCCTTTTCGTGGGCATAGGATTTAAGAAATTCCTCAATACCTTCTTTGGTAAAATTTTCCCAGGCGGGGATTCTTGCGGCGATTTCCTTTAAATGCGCCGCTGCCTCCGGCTGAAGAAATTTCTGCGCCGCTTCCGGCTCGTATTGAAGATTTTCGGCAAAATAGAAATCGGCGGACGCGGCCATCTCCACCAGCGTCCGGGAGCGAGTCTGCAAATCTGCAATTACTTTCTTAGTTAAATCAGCACCAGCTCCTGCGACAGTTGCCGGCCAGAAATTCTTCATTTCTTCGTAAAGTCTTTCCGGTTTTGTTTCCCTGATGTAATGGGCGTTTAACCACAAAAGTTTTTCCGGATTGAAAACCGCGGGTGATTTGCCCACCGCCTCCAGCGAAAAAACATCGACCAATTCTTTTAAAGAAAATATTTCCTGATCGCCGTGCGCCCAGCCGAGGCGCACCAGATAATTAACCAGCGCTTCCG
>DHGA01000095.1 GCA_002402545.1 Syntrophaceae bacterium UBA4810 | reverse complement strand
TTGATGACCTGTGCCCATCTGTCACCTTCTGAGGCGGAAACCCAGGTAAAGATAGTACGGTCACCTTCCACACCGATGTAATTCAGGAAACTTTTTAACGTCGCAAACTTGCGCCGTGCCACCAGATTTCCTGAGATATAGTGGCATTCACCCGGGTGTCACCCCGAAACCAGAACGCCGTCTACTCCGGACTGCAGGGCTTTCACAATATAAAAAGGATTGATTCTTCCCGTGCAGGGAACGCGGATGATTCTGACGTTGGTCGGATACTGAATTCTGCTGATACCGGCCAGATCGGCGCCCGCGTAGGTACACCAGTTACAGACAATGGCAACAAATTTCGGTTCCCATTCTTTGTTTGCTAAGTTTTCAGCCATATATTCTCCTTCTCGCGGCAAGGCGGCTTTATCAGCCGACTACCTTAATTTAAATTATATATCTGCGATAACACTTCTTCGTTATTGAATCCGTTTAAATCCACCGCGTTCATGCGGCAAGAAGCCGTGCAGACACCGCAGCCCTTGCACAAAACAGTATTGACTACCGCGCAGCCTTCATTCGCATCCACGGCGATAGCGCTGTAGGGACAATTAATTTCGCAAAGACCGCAGGACGAACAACGCTCTTTATTGACATATGCCGTTTTACCTTCCGCTTCGATGAAATCAAGGCTCAGAACCAAGCATGCGCGCGAAACGGCGGCATTGGCCTGGGTAATGGTTTCGTCGCTGAACTTGGGTGAATGTGCCATGCCGCACATGAACACACCGTCCGTCGCAAAATCAACGGGACGCAGTTTGACGTGCGCCTCGAGATAAAAGCCGTCCTGATTGGTCGGAACTTTCAGCATATTGCCGATGGCCGCGTTTTCGGGATTAGGGACAACGCCGACGCTGAGCGCCACGATATCCGCGGGGAGTGTTACCTGCTCGTTGAGAATCGGGTCAAATACTTTTACTTCAACTTTATCACCGGACGCGACAACCTGCGGCTTTCTGTCTTCTTCGTAAACAACAAATTTTATGTTCTCTTCACGAGCTTGCTTATAATAATCTTCCTTGAAAGCGAATGTCCGGATATCGCGATAAATTATTGTGACATCGCGTGACGGATCGGCGGCTTTGAGTTCCAGCGCGTTTTTAATCGCTTCGGAACAGCAGTAGCGGCTGCAATAAGGCCTTTCCTTTTCGCGGCTGCCCACGCACTGAATCATAACCACGTTTTTCACCGCGGCCATTTTCGGGTCTTTCTCATAAATCAGCTTTTCCAGTTCACGCTGTGTTTTTACTTTATCATTCTGGCCGTAGAGATATTCTTTCGATTTGTTTTCATAAGCGCCTATGGCTACCAGCACCACACCGTGTTCGAAAACTTTTTCTGTGTCCTTGGCCTCAACAGTTGTTTTGTAATTGCCGATGAAACCTTCAATCTTTTTGATCTGGGCGGAAGTCACAACCGTGATCAAAGGATTGTTATATACTTTTTCCAGAAGCCCTTTGAGGTGAGCTTTGGTGTCCAGTCCTTCCAGCGTCTTATATAAATGATTATAGTTTCCGCCCAGGCGCTCTTCTTTTTCCACAATAAAGGAAGCGAATCCCTGATCGGCCAAAGAAAGAGCTGCTGTAATGCCGGCCAAACCGCCGCCGATGATCAACGCCTGATGATTGACGGGCAGTTGTCCCGGTTTTAGCGGTTTCAGGTACTGGGCCTTGGCCACCGCCATGCGCAGTAAATCTTTAGCTTTCTGAGTGGCTTTTTCCGGCTCGTGCATATGCACCCAGGAATCCTGATCGCGGATGTTGGCCATCTCGAAGAGATACCTGTTAAGACCGGCCTTCTCGCAGTTTTCCTGGAACAAACCTTCATGGGTTCTGGGGGAGCACGATGCCACCACTACACGAGTTAGATCTTTTTCTTTAATGATTTCAGCCATTTTCACCGCGGTATCCTGCGAGCAGGTGAAAAGGTTATCTACTGAATAAACAACTGTGGGCAAGGTTGCTGCGTAATCGCGGACCTCTGGTACGTTGACTACGCCACCAATATTGATACCGCAATGGCAGACAAACACACCGGTGCGCACGCCGGCGCCTCGCAAATCTTTTTCTTCCGGATTTTCCACCGGAGTAATCATCGTGCCGCGCCGTGATGCCAGCAGTCCTTCCGCGCAGGCAGCGGCGGCAGAGGCCTCCATAACTGTTTCCGGAATATCTTTGGGGCCGCCGAAAGCGCCGCAAACAAAAACGCCGGGGCGCGATGTCTGCACCGGATTTTCCAGAGATGTTTTACAGAAACCATGTTCTTCAAGTTCAATGCCGAGGTTCGCCGCCAGTTTTTTCGCATCTTTCGGCGGCATCAGGCCGACGGAAAGAACAACCATATCGAATTCTTCTTCAGTTAGAGTTCCATCCTGATTTACATATTTAATGAGCAGATTGTTGGTCTGCTGTAATTCCTTGATTGTCGAAGGCATCGAACGGATGTAACGGATACCGTATTCTTCTTTGGCGCGGTTAACGAAACGGTCGAAGTCTTTACCGTGCGCCCGAATGTCCATATAAAAGATGGTCGGCTCCAGCCCCTTGGCGTGCTCTTTGCCGATAATCGCTTCTTTGGTGGCATACATACAGCAAACAGATGAACACCAACTGTTGTCGCAGGAAACATCGCGCGAACCGACACACTGAATGAAAGCGATTTTCTTCGGCTCCTTGCCGTCGGAAATTCTCTGCACATGGCCGAAATAAGGACCGGACGCGGAGAGAATTCTTTCAAACTGAATCGCCGAAATAACGTTTTTGTAAATACCATAGCCGTATTCGCCGCGCAGGCGCGCGTCAAAAATTTCAAAGCCGGGCGAGGCAATAACAGCGCCGACTTCGATTGTCTCTTCTTCCACTTTCATATCGTGATCGATGGCTTTGGCGATACATGCTTCCACGCACTGATAACATTCCGAACAAATACCGCAATCAAGACAGCGCAGCGCTTCCGCGATGGCCTGCGCTTCACTGAAACCAATACCGACTTCCTTGAAATTCGTAACGCGGTCTTCGGGCTTCATGTGCGGATATTTAACGCGCGGGCTTTTGGGCACGCTCGACACATCGGCTTTGTCTGCTAAATCTTTGGTCCAGTCTTTTTCACGTCCGGCTTTTATATCCATGCCCTGCAGGAAGCGGTCTATGGATTTAGCCGCTTCTTTACCTGAATAAACGGCTTTGACGACAGTCTGCGGACCGGTGACCACGTCACCACCGGCGAAAACACCGGGCACATTGGTGGCAAAAGTTACCGGATCATAATCAATATTGCTCCATTGATTAACGGAAACACCGCTTTCCTTGGGCAGGAAAGATAAATCCGCTTCCTGTCCGATGGCGGGAATAATAGAGTCGCATTCAATGGTAAATTCCGAGCCCTTGATTTCTACGGGACGGCGGCGGCCGCTTTTATCCGGCTCGCCCAATTCCATGCGTACGCATTCCAGCGCCGCTGCTTTACCATCCTTGCCGATAACCCTTTTGGGCGCGACAAGGAATTCCATTTTAATTCCTTCTTCGAGCGCTTCTTCAATTTCTTCATTCGCGGCAGGCATTTCCGCGCGGGTCCGGCGGTAAAGAATGAAAACATCTTTTGAGCCGGTACGGACCGCGGTGCGGACAGCGTCCATCGCCACGTTACCGCCGCCGATAACGGCTACTTTGTCCCCCAGAGGAACTTTTTTGCCCAGATTAATCTGTGTGAGATAATCCACGCCCTGAATAACACCGCGCATATCCTGGCCGGGAATATTAAGACGGCTGCTTCTCATTGTGCCACAGCCGATAAAAATCGCTTCATAATCTTTTTTCAGTTTTTCGTAGGGAATATCCTTGCCGATACGGGTGTTCAGGTGTATTTTTACGCCCAAATCTTCAATAACTTTTATTTCCGCCCGCAGAACATCTTTAGGCAGGCGATACTCGGGAATACCTACGGCCATCCAACCGCCGGCCATCGGCAGCGCTTCAAATACATCAACATCGTAACCTTCAATGGCCAGATAATAAGCACAAGTGAGGCCAGAAGGCCCGGCGCCAACTACCGCGACTTTTTTCCCTTTGCTTTCCTTTTTCTCAGGCAGGTAACGTGTATCGCTCGCCAAATCCAGATCCGCCACAAAGCGTTTCAAATGCATTATGTCGATCGGATCTTCGACTTTACCGCGCATACAGGCGGTTTCGCACGGATGGTTACAAACACGCCCGCAAACAATCGGGAATGGATTGTCTTGTTTTATTAATTTAAGGGCTTCTTTGAATTTTCCCTGACCAATCAGCGCCACATAACCCTGCACGCTGATGTGCGTGGGGCAGCTTGCTTTACAAGGAGAGGTTCCTAATTTGTCAATTGCGAAACCGCTGGGAATAGCCTGCGGGAAGTGACGGTAGATTGCCTGCCTTTCGCTCAAGTTGCCGTTGAATTCGGCTTTGACATTTACGGGACAGACCTTGGCGCAATCGCCGCAGCCGGTACATTTATCAAGATTGACATAGCGGGGAGCGGATGTCATCTTAACTTTGAACTTGCCCGGTTCGCCTTCAACCGATTCGACGGTTCTGCGCGTCAAGATTTCCACGTTGGGATGACGGCCGACTTCAACTAGTTTCGGCGATAAAATACAGGCGGAACAATCATTGGTGGGAAAGGTTTTATCCAATTGCGCCATGACCCCGCCGATACTGATATTGTTTTCGACGAGATATACTTTCATTCCGGAATTGGCTAAATCGAGAGACGCCTGAATGCCGGCAATCCCCGAACCAACAACCATTACTGCGCCAATTTTCTGATCATCTTTCAGCACTGGGAACTCCTTAAATACTCTATATGGGAAAATATTTTAAATGTGTTTTGTTGCGAGGTAAAGGATACAAATTGTGGGGCAAACATAACTAGTTAACCTATTAAGAAAGCTTACATTAGCATCTTCATTTAGAGCTACATCCGTATAAAAAATTTTTGACTATTGGTCAAGAAAAATCTTGTTTTTTTGGCGATTAAAAATAAATTGGTGAAAAACGTCAATAAATAAGAGCTATTAACGATTAGTAATCAGTGCAAGGCATTGTTTAAACTGCTCAAATGCGCTTCCAGCTCCTGCCACAGAAGATCTCTGCCTTTTTTGGTTTTCGCGGAAAAAAGAATGACTTTTTCCTGCCCGGAAATATTAAGAGTTTTTTCGATAATTTTTCTTTGTTTCAGCGCCTGATTATTCGACAGCTTATCATTCTTGGTCAAAACATACAGACAGGGGATGCGATAACTCTCCAACCAATCTCTAAGCGACAAATCGTCTTCATTGGGAACACGCCGGATATCAAGAATTAGAACGACCATAGCAAGATTGGGGCGCTGGTGCAGATAAGCTTCAACCATTTCTCCCCAATTTTTTTTGACAGAACGCGCCACTTTGGCAAAACCGTATCCGGGCAAATCAACAAACGATATTTTTTCGTTTATCGTGAAAAAATTAATCAGCTGCGTGCGCCCCGGCGTGTTGCTGGTTTTGGCCAGATTTCTTCTTTCGACCAGCGCGTTAATCAGCGACGATTTTCCGACATTCGAACGCCCGGCAAAAGCCACTTCCGGCAATTCCGGCAGCGGATACTGAGAAACCTGCGTCGCGCTCTTGATGAATTCAGCACTGGTGATTTTCATAAAAGAGTTTTACTTTTACGTAACTATTTTTTTCAGCTGATTTAACAAAGACGGTAAGTCACTATTAATAGTATCCCAGACCCGATCAGCATCGATATCAAAATAGGCATGAATGAGCCTGTTTCTCATTGCCACAATATGCGCCCAAGGTACTTCTGGATGATTTTTCCTGAATTCATCGGTAATTTTTGATGATGCTTCCCCGATTATTTCAATTTCTTTGATTAATGAAAGAAGCAGCATCCTGTCTTTATGAAAATCTTCCCGCGACTTGCCGCGCGCAAAAGATAAAGCTTCTCCGGACGCGTCTATCATATGCCGCACTCTGATCAAATCATGTTTCAGCATATTGCACAGCTGCGGTATCTACAACCTCTTGCCGGAAATATCGGCTCAAATCGGCAGGCGTCCGCATATCAACTTTGCGCCCGATAATTTCGGAAAGTTCTTGCTCCATCGCCGCAATTTTCAAAAGTCCGATCTGATTCCCTTGATAAAACTCAACCAGCACATCGACATCGCTGTCAGGACGGAAATCATCACGTAAAACCGAGCCAAAAAAAGAAAGTTTACGAATATGATTTTTGACGCAAAAACTTTTTAGCTGTTCGTCTTTGACAGTGATGCGAGCTTGTTGACCCATTTTATCTCCTTTCTAAATATATTGAAAAGTATCTCCATTATTTTTGCCGGTACTATCTTAATTATTGATTATTTTATTGTTTCACCATCAATTAATCAAGCTTTATTCTTTTGATCCCGATTTCCTAAAAAACGAAACCCGGCAGCATTGGAGGCGGATATTGAGAAACCTGCGGCTGGCTTTTGATGAATTCAGCTTTGGTAATTTTCATTTAAACCTTCTACCTTAAGGAAATAGATTATTGTCCTAATTTCTACGAAAAACCATTTGTCGAAAAAACATCCGACTCCAATTTCATACCAGGGAGACGCTAAAGAATCTTCGGAAATTTCTTTTTTTCGAGGGATGCTAAAACCCACAGTGCAACTGAATTATCTTTGAGATATTTACATACTGTGATGGGAACATAGTATTGAATTAGCCAATTTTCGTCAAACCATGATATTTCTCCGATTAAAGGAGCCCAACCATCATAAACTTTGTTACCTTCCTCATCTTCGTGAAACCAAATGAGAGAGGTTTTTCTTGTTACCTCATATAGTGAAGTTATTGCATCCAGTGAATTATGATACTCTGTCGTTGAATCAAGATGCGGGTATAAATCACATAAATGGAAATAGAACCAACCCTCCTGATCATCACTTTCACATAATGATTTCTTAATATCATTGATCGTTTCCTTGAGTATGCCTGCGAGAACTCTCCTAACATCAATGGACAGCTTATCATCTATCGACAATAGTAACTTTTTATCTCCTGGTAAATCTAAAGTGTATTCAGCCAATTCTCACTTCCTCCAACAAACGGACTATGCATTAAAATATCTTTTTTAATTCCTATCCCAAACAGGAATTGGGCTGTTCAAAAGTGCTGAGATGCTAGGCGCGCGAGAATTGAGAAAGCGCATCCGGCATACGCCGGATTCACTCCGCAAGTGCTTGCCCGGCCAATAATAATTCATGAATACTTCCATCATCTCATCGGAAACACCGATTACTTTTTTATGCAAATCCAGATTAATTTTCGCCAGCAGACAATCACTCAAAGGAGCGATGTCCTGACGTCGCTCTCTGAGCGGCGGAATGGTAAAAGAGACGATGTTCAAGCGATAAAATAAATCGTCGCGACAACCATACTGCCAATTTTCAAGATATTCATTTTCCTCATCATCGTTTTTCAGGCGTCTGTTCAATCAACTTAGAACCTTAAGGTTATCCCTCCGCTCTATCTACTTTACAGCCTCATTCCGGAAAAAATCCCTGCGTGAGGTTGTAACTTACATGATTTTTTTTATTTGCTCCAGAAAAATATCAGTGAGCCCCGGCCACGTCCATCAGGGGAATTAAAAGTTCTCAACTTTATATATCCATCATCATCGTGTACGGACTGTTTTCCGTTGACATAAAAGACCGCATTTCTTATACTCCAATCCACAAATCAGGCACTTGCCAATTGAAGCTTTCCGCAGCTAGCTTCAGGGAGTCTACTCCCTGCCAAATTAAAGGGAAATATTATGACAAGCTCTCTTTCATTAATCCTGAAACGTTTTTCTTTTTTCGCTATAACCATTCTGTTACTCAATCTGCTTGCAGGATGCAGCGGTTCTACATCTTCCGACTACGCCGCAACTATTGCCGAAGCCAGGGCTGCGGTTGACGAGGCCATAGCCGAGTGCAACCCCAGCGCGATCACGTTAGCGGTGGTGGATGATAAGCGGATCATCTGGACAGAGTCCCGGGACTATGCGGGAAAAGCCCTACCGCCGGAAACCATGTTCGGCATCGGCTCCGTCAGCAAGATGTTTGCCACCATTGCCGTGATGCAACTGGTGGAAAAGGGCAGCTTTCAACTCGATTTGCCGCTTGCCACCTATCTGAAGGAATTCAGCATGGTCTCCCCGGAATACCAAAACATTACCGTGCGCATGCTGCTGAACCATTCGGCGGGTTTCCCCAGCGGTGATTTACGCAATGGTTTCACCGACGCGCCCTTTACCGGTTTTGCCGAGCAAGTGATGGACGGTCTCAAATACCAGCGCCTCCTGCATGCGCCGGGATATTTCAGTGTATACAGCAATGACGGCTTCACGATGGTGGAGAACCTGGTAAAGGCGGTCACCGGCCTGAGTTATCCGGAATATGTGCGACAGAAAATTTTAACGCCGCTGCAGATGACCAACAGCCGCTATCCCGACGATTATCTCCCGGAGGGATCCTATGCCAGGCCCTACACCGGAGAGACGCCCCAGCCTTACACCTCTCTGAACCTCTATGCCACCGGAGCTTTATATTCCAGCGCCGCCGATATGGGAAAGCTGATTATGATGTTCATCAATGGAGGCGCATCAGGAACGACCAGAATTCTTTCCCCCAACTCCATCGTAACCATGGGCCAGGACCAAACCACGGGAACATTCAATCCGGCGCCAACCGACATGGCGCGCTACGGACTCGGATGGGATACGGTCGCACAGCCGGGTTTGAAGGCCGTCGGAATCAGGGGTTGGCAAAAGGGCGGTTCCATTGACGGATCCTACGGGGTCATGTACCGTTCAACGATGATCGTGGCGCCGGACGCCAAACTCGGCGTGATAGTGTTAATGGCGTCAAACAAAACATCTTCGGATATGGTGGGCAAAGTCGGCGAACGGGTCATGTTAAGAGCTCTTGTTGATAAAGGTACGCTCGCGGCAATGCCCATCACATTGACACAGAATTCCCTCCCGCTCAATCCCCCGACAGCGGAAGAGAAAAGCACCTACCCCGGCTTTTATGCCGCTGCCGGCTCCGTGTATCGTTTGAGTTTCGCGGCAGACGGTTCGCTGACCGTTGAAAGCTACCGAGAAAACATATGGATACCGAAATACGCGGCGTTCAAGAAAAGGAGCGACGGCTGGTACGCCGCGGACGACGATTCCATAACGGGGCTTCGCCTGCTGACCGCTTCCGACCGAAAATATATTGATTATCGCAAATTATACGGCGCCGGACATTACACGACAACCTATCTGCTCGCGCAAAAGCTTGATGCCAGGGCCGCCATTTCAGCGGCCTGGCAGAACCGCATGGCCACCCGATGGCTACCGGCGAATAAAACATTATTTTTTTCATCCTTCCTGGATCTGAGCATTGATCACAGCATGCTGTTGACGTCCGTCGACGGCCTGACCGGATACCTGTTTAAGGATGCGGATCTCGTGCGCGATACGGATCCGCCGGCGGCTGATCGGCTGGACGGGATGTACCTGCAGATCCCGCAAATCTCAGGAAGGGATTTGACCGATGTGACCATTGAACAGCGGGAAGGAAGCAACTGGCTCCGTGTCGGCACCACCCTCTTTTGTCCATTATCTGGAATTTCATCTGTCTCGTCCGAATCCACTTCGGTAACCATCGGCAGTGAAGGTTTCCCCGAGTGGCGAAAGCTGCCGGTTTCCGGCTCGATCTCCATCAGTAACGCCACCGCCTGGAGGCTTTATGACAGTAACTTCAATCAGACGGCTTCCGGCAAGGGCAACGGCAGCGTCGTACTGCCCGGTTCGGGAGAGGCTTCGTATCTGATGCTGTTCGGTGCGGCAGGCTCAACGATCCATCTGAATTTGATCCTGTAAAATGTAAGGGAATTTAGTACCTATTTGCATAAGTCCACCTTCTGTCATTTCAAAATGACTTCTTTTTTATGCAAGTAGGTACGAGAATCGGTCATTCCTATTTTCCGAAATTCCCTGTCCGGTTTTTCGCGGTCGAGCCCGTAATCAATCCGGTGTGCAGATGCATTTCAGTTTCCGTCGCCCGCCCATTTTCCATAACTGACCATAATGACTCTGCATGGATGGCCTCAAGAAGGTGCCCCATCGGCATTTCATTTTCAGCATCCCGAAAATTCTTCGCCGGTATTTTCTATATGATCGAAAGCTTCTTGCCGGTTTAAGCCGCTGCGCCGGGGAATCCCTAAAGATTTTTCTCCAGGATGCGGTTCCTGAAAATGATCCCGTCCCAAAAACCCGGGGACATCATACTAGTTTTAGGGGCTGTTCAAAAGTGCTGAGATGCTAGGCGCGCGAGAATTGAGGAATGAGCAAGCGCATCCGGCATGCGCCGGATTCACTCCGCAGATGCTTGCCCGGCGAATGCCGGGAGTGCTTTGCAAAGCCCCTACTCCCGCTCAAAGGAGATACCATATTTTTCCAGTTTGCGTTCCAAAGTAGGCCGCGACACTCCCAATATTTCGCAGATTTCGCCTTTGTTTTTCTTGTCGTTTTCCTTGATTACTTTTCTGATATAACGCTCTTCGACATCATCGAGTGTAAGCAGTTTGCCCGGCGCGTTTGGTGTAAAAACTTCTGCCATTTCTTCTTTAGGCGCCTTGCTTGCCTCATCTTTGCCCAGTTCCGGAAAATCATTTTTTCCCAAAACCTGACCTTGCGCAACCACGCAGGCGCGCACGAGTAAATTTTCCAGTTCGCGAATATTGCCCGGCCAATGATAATTCATGAATATTTCCATCATCTCATCAGAGACACCGATTACTTTTTTGTGCAAATCCAGATTAATCTTCGCCAGCAGATAATCAATCAAAGGAGCTATATCCTGTCGGCGTTCCCGCAAAGGCGGAATAGTAATAGACACGATATTGAGCCGGTAATACAAATCGTCGCGAAATTTTCCTTCTTTCACCATCGCCTTTAAATCTTTGTTGGTGGCAGCCATTATTCTCGCGTTGACTTTTACCTTGTCTTTGCCCCCGACCCTGTCGAATTCCATTTCCTGCAAAACGCGTAGGAGCTTTGCCTGTAAATTAACCGACATTTCGCTTATTTCATCCAAAAAGACCGTGCCTAAGCGGGCCAGTTCGAACTTGCCCAATTTGCGGGCAATGGCGCCGGTAAAAGAACCTTTCTCGTGGCCAAACAATTCCGACTCCAACAGCGTTTCGACAATCGCCGAACAATTGACGGCAATAAACGGCTCATCAGGCGAAGTATTATGATGAATAACTTTGGCGATTAATTCTTTTCCCGTGCCGCTTTCACCCTGAATCAAAACCGTGGTACGGCTTTGCGAAACAATGCCGATGGTCTTGAAAATTTCGCGCATTTTATTGCCCGTGCCGATAATGTCGCCCACACGGAAACTGCGCGAAGGCTCCATTAAAAGCCCGTCGATCTTTTTTTCCATCTCGAGCGACTTAAGCGCTTTCTTTATGGCGATATCCAGTTCATCCACATTCACCGGCTTGTGAATATAATCAAACGCTCCGCCTTTCATGGCATTAATTGTTGTTTCCATGTCATGAAACGCGGTAATCATGATAACCTTAACATTTTCATTTTCTTCTTTGAGATCTTCCAGAACGGAAAATCCATCCACATCCGGCAGCCTGATATCCAGAATCACGACATCGGAGGGGTTTTTCACGTATTTGTTCAGACCATCCGTGCCGGTTTCGGCGGTTTCCACTTTGTACCCCTCTTCAGTCAGATACAAATCCAGTGTTTCACGAATCGAAGCGTCATCATCAATAACCAGAATTTTGGACATATTTTACAACCTTAATCTTTGATCGTATCAGTTGCCCGTGAATCATCTTTTCCCACAGGCAAAGTAACGCGCACCGTTGTTCCCTCATTTGGTTTACTTATAATATCGATAGTACCCTGATGAAGGTCAATAATTTTTTTCACCTGTGAAAGTCCCAAACCTGTACCATATTTTTTCATCGTAAAGAAAGGGTTAAATATATGCGGCATATCCGCCTCGTCGATACCGCAGCCGTTATCTCTGATTTCCACAACAACCGTCTGCCTATTTTCATCAGCGGATTGCAGCGAGACAAAAACACTCCCATGTTCATCGACAGCTTCCACGGCGTTACGAATAAGATTTAAAAATGCTTCACCCAACATTGCCGCGTCAACTTTAACCGGCGCGACTTCGGAAAATTCTGTCTGCAATTCAACCTTTTTATCATCAATGCCTTTTTCCGCCATCGCAATGGCGTGATCGAGCACCTTGGACAAATCGGCGGGTGCCTTCTGCGGCTCCATCGGCTTGGCAAAAATCAGGATGTTATTAACCAGCGTCTCCAGATGCTCCACTTCTTTTTCTGCTATTTTAAATCTTTTCAGATCGTTGCCTGCAGGACTCATCCTTTTTAATAAAATTTGCAGGCTCATTTTAATCGAAGAAAGGGGATTGCGCACTTCATGCGCGATGCCCGCGGATAATTGCCCAAGCGCCGCCAGTTTTTCACTTTCATAAAGTTTCTTTTCCAGATTTTTAAATTCCGTAATGTCGCGCTGGACGACTATGTATCGATTACTGCCAACCACGGGAGAGGTGGTCATCAATAAATTTATTTTTTTCCCGTCTTTTGTCGTGGCCTCTATCTCGTAAGGTTTATAGGTACCCTGCTTGGCCAGCTTCCACATGGACAGGACAAAATCCCGGTTATCCGGAGCGACAAACTCCATAAAATGAACGCCTTGTAATTCACGGGAGGACGCCTTGCCGTTTTTCAGCCTGCCGCGGCTCATGTAATTGATCATGCCGTTCTCATCCATTTCATAAATTTTATCCGGCAGGCTTTTTATGATGGATTGCAGGTAATTGTAGAGCTCTTCAACTTCTCTTCTGAGCTCTATATTTTCCGTCAGTTCGTTCTGCAGCGTCTCCGCGTATTCGCGCAAGCTTCTGCTCAATTCTTCGTCACGGGAAATATCCTGCAGTGTTTCAATAGCGGCGATAACCTTGCCTTTTTCATCGTGAATAGGGGCGGCCAGAAAATACAAATATCGACTATGCCCTCCCAGATTATCAAAATAATCATTGGCTTCGTAAGCGCCAAAAACCTTTTCTGATTTTTTTACTTTTTTCGAATCGTAATATTCGCTTAATTTTCCCACATCTTCATCTATTAGCAAATCAGCGATCACCGGCCTTTTGACGGAATAAAAAGGCTTGTAATGGTTATCCGTGCCCACCATATCTTTTGCCAAGTAACCGGTAAGCTCTTCACAGGCGCGGTTCCACAATATTACTTTGTGCTCGTGATTAATAACAAAAGTGGGTATGGGAGAGCCCTCGATAATACCGTCGATGGTCTTCTTTTCCCGCAGAAGTTTTTCCTCCCAATCACGGCTTTCTTTTAATCGTTTTTCCTCCTCCGCGAGCCGCAGCCTTTTACCCTCCCAAAAAGCGAAAGAAATGCTCGCGATAACAACGACCAGAATAATCATGATCACGCTGAAAAGAGTGTAGGCGAACGTTTTACGCACAGGCAAAACAACCTTGCTGTAAGGAGAGGCAATAAGCACAAACCATCGCTTGCCGCTAAACTCAACGGGATAATAGGCGATAATGCTTCTTTGGTCTTTCTGTCCGTTTCTGAAAACCAAGGCGTCAAAATAATTTCCTCTTTCGAAAGAAAGGTCGATGTCTTTTTCATTTACGGTTTTAACCAGCTCATTTATGCTTTTTCCGATAAAAAACTGGTCGGGATGAATAATGATGCGGCCTCTCTCATCAACCAGCCACAAAAAACCCATTCCGTTATCATGTATCTGTTTTTCATAATCTTCAATGATCGCGGCCAGCGAAAGCGCCATCATCCACGCGCCGGAAAAGACATCTCCGTTGCGCAAAATAGGATAGCCAAAAATAAAGCGCCAATCCTGTTTATGCGCCGTGTCGAATTGGGCGGATTTTTCATCTACAACTAAATTTATATAGTTTTTTTGCCTCTTTTTAAGATTTGTAAAATGATCCGTCATGTTAATGGGGACAGCGGCGTCCGCGGGAAAAACCCGTGTTACTTTCCCATCCCTGTTAAAAAGAAAAGCCGCTTCAACTATTTTCTCCCAGCCCAAAAAAATAGCGCTGTAATCATCATCCAGTTTTTTTGATAATTTATCCGGTGAAGCAACGCGGTCAAGGACTCTTACATTTTTTTCTACCCGGTTTAATACATCCAACATTCTCGCGGCGGTACTCTGCGCGTAAGCGAGCTGCTGACGGCTAAAGATCTCAACCATTTCTTTTTCTTTGGCGTTATTTACCGTAAGGGCAAGCAGTATAATCAGGAGAATTACGGTTAAGGTGGCAAGCCAGATACGCATTTATATTATCCCCAAAATGATGATATTTGCCGTCTTATTATTAACTGTATAAGATTTATAAAATGATCTGAACATACAGATTGACTTGAGAATATTATTTTCGGGCATCATCTCCGTTTTTATCGTCCGCTTTCTGAGATTTAGCCATTCCCATTAACACATAGACCAGAATTGCCGCCGTCAGAGAAATAAGAAGTTTTCCCAGACCGCTTTCGATTCCTAAAAAGTAAGAACAAATAAGCCAAACTATCGGATATGTAACCGCGGTCAAAATTTCCTGCATAAAAATCCTTTACCGAAAATCAGAGAACCCTCAAAAGCGATTTGCGCTGATATTAACGGTCTAACCGTAAAATTTCAATATAAAATATGGCCGACAAAACATTCTTCGATTAACCGTAAATAAAAAGAGCTCGCCTTGTTGTTTCTACATGTTTTTAAAGTTTTAGACATGATAATTTAACAAAACTTTCAACCAAGCACAAGAAATGATTCCGTTGCCAGAACCTATCAAATAAAAAATTCAGATATTTACATTCCCGGACATAATGAACTCAAAGTCAGACGAATCAAAACAATCTCAGGCAATTAGACGCTCTGCCGGCAAGCGGTTAAAGGCCTGACTATTCAGTTAAACTGTTAATTCCTCGACCTTTATCTCTGATAATGGCACATATCGTGCAAATTAAATTCGTGGCATAAAAACAAGATTATTTTCACTTTTCAGTAAATATAATTTATGTTAGCTTGCCTATGAATTATTATCAAACATTAATCGGAAAGGAGAAAAAATAATGTTAAAAAAACTCGGTAAAAAATTTTGGGCTACCACTATCACCATAGTAATTTTGGCAGCGTCAAGTTCGGTAGGTTTGGCAGCGGAGGTTATCCCGGCTGCGGATTCCGCAAAAGCTAACTTTGCCGTCGGAGCAATGATCGCCGCTGGTTTGGCCATTGGCATCGGCGCTGTTGGCGCGGGATTGGGTATTGGAACTGCCGCCAGCGGAGCTTGTCAGGCAGTGGGCAGAAATCCCGGCGTGCAGGGCAAAATTATGATGACCATGTTAGTCGGTATGGCTATGGCCGAATCCATCGCCATTTACGCCCTGGTTGTTTCTTTGGTGCTTTTGTTTGCTAACCCTTACACGCGTTATTTTTTGGGTTAATTATTTAACAAGTTAACTAAAAATTAACAAAGGTTAGGGGGAATTTATAATGTCAAAAAGCAAAAAAGATAGGCAGTTTTTCAATATAGGAGGCGTATTCTTCCTGCTTATTGTAATCCCCTTATCGCTGATGGCGTTTTTAATTGCTAACGGAATGTTTAAGTTGGGTGATACAATAAAAGAAAGAGCCGTGAACGTTCTCGACACCAAAGCTCAGGAAGATATAAAAGCGAGAGCCGTCAACACAGCAAATGAAATTGCCAGTTTTCTGATGGAATGTAAAAAAGATTTGCAGATTGCAACCATCATTCCCTCGACAGAAACCGTATATAAACAGTTTGTTTCTGAAAACAAAAAACCGCTCTGGGTAAAAAGAGACGGCAAAGTCCAGCAGGTATTGGTTCCGCTATACAAAGAATTCGCGCTAATTGACCAAAACGGCAACGAAAAAATAAAGGTCGTTGACGGCAAAGCCCTGCCGGCAGCAAAACTGACGAATGTCAGCATTCCCGCCAACACGACATATAAGTCTGAAGTTTATTTTGCCAGAACAAAAACACTCAACAAGGGTGAAGCTTATGTGTCCCCGGTTACCGGCTGGTATATAAACAAGGATGATTTTAGTAAAGGAAAGAGATTCTCCGGTGTTGTCCGTTTTGCCACGCCGGTATTCGATCAAAACGGTTTCGCAGGTATGATTGTGCTGTCTTTGGACTATCGGCATCTGGCTCAGTTTACCGATCAGCTGATTCCCACGCAGGCAGAAAGAGTCTTTGAATCTGACGCTTCTACCGGCAATTACGCCTATATGTTCGATTCCCGCGGGTTTCTCATTTCTCATCCCAATGATTATCATATAGTGGGGCTCAATTATAACGGATCAGTTGTTCCGATCGTCAACGAACAAAACTATAAGAGGCTTTTGGAAAGGGGAGAAGAGGCGCTAAACATGTTCAACTTGGGTTTCATGGATCCCCATATCTTTGATGTGGCCAAAGACGCAGTAGCCGGAAAATCAGGCGTCAAGGCGTATAACTTTCGTGCAATCAACAAGTTTGTCGCCTACGCGCCAATCCCATTTTACGCGTCTAACCTTCCCGCTCCTGCCGGTTTCGGAGCTGTAGCCCTGGGCGTGGAAATTGAAAAGTATAATGAAGCAATCAAAAAAGTTTCAGCAAGCATTGAAAAAGAATCGAGAGCTTGGACAGTAACGATTATTATTATTCTCGGCCTGGCCATGATCATTCTGTTCTTTATCATGTTCCTTTTGGTTCGCGGTGTTGGCCGCTCCTTACAGGCTGAAATTCCTGAAGGTTCAGAAGGAGACGTCTTATCATCTTTCGACGATGATGATGACGAATAAGTAAAATTAATTCAAACTAGAGACCAAAAAGGCCGGCCAATGTTTTACGTTACGCAAGGCCGGCCTTTTTTAATTGCCTTGACATCTATGTTGTTTTTCATAATTATGCCTTATACTCTTACCACCAAGGAGGGTTAAATGGATTTTTTTCTAAAACTTTTTCCGTTCCTGCATTTGGCTGCACTGATTGTTGGAGGCATTATTCTTATAATTGTCAAAAAAAAATATCGAAACGTCCGAACTTCTGACTTAATTATTATATTCATCCTTTTGTGCCTGCTGATAGCGCTTTTTACCGAACCGGCATTCGATCTTGCCAAGAGATTCGTTAATTTCATCCAGGTGTCTTAATAACTATTGGCGCGCCACAACCTGCCACGACAATGTTCTCCCTTTAGGGCTGTTGAATCAGGAACAAAGAATGACCCAGGAACCTTTACAGACAGAAAAACAAAAACAATATGCCAAGCTGGGCGGCATCCTGATGTTATCGGCCTGGGGAATCGCGATGGTTGTATCGTCTTTTTTGTTTCTCTATGTCGGCTACCTTATCGATGAAATCCTGGGAACAACACCCAATATAATGCTTTTATCTTTTTTTATAGCTGTGGGCATCTGTATCTGGAAACTTTATACAGAAGCGAAAAAAAGAGGGCTGGATTTATAAAGATTTTTTAAAACATCCAACAGCACACGTTTATTTTGAGCTGTTTAAATAATTAACTTTCTTGCAAAATATTTTGCTGTAAAACATTAATCAAGCGTAAATTATGAAAATATCTATTATTGACAGAAGCCTTTATTTTAGGGGGTTAATGCTTTTGATTCGCAAGGACCGCGAAATCCGGAATGAAGAAAAACAATTAATGATGCGCATCGGAGCGATAATGGGTTTCGAAAAGAAATTCTGCAAAAACGCGATTGATGAAATAATTAGCAACAAAAACATCGATGATTCGCCGCCTCTTTTTTCCAAACCAAAAATAGCTGAATATTTTATCCATGACGCAATTATCATTTCCCTGACCGATAAGAAGATTCACGAGGCTGAGCTCGGCTGGCTTAAAGAAGTGGCCAGGACAAACGGCATCGAAAATATTCTGAATGCTTGTTTGAAAAAAATGGCCAAAGGGAAAAGGCAAGAGACGGAAAACAATCTGGCGGTTAACAAACTGGATTGGGATTAAATTTATTCAGCAGCAAACATCTGGGCTGTTCTAGGTATTTTTTGCCTTAATAATCTGGCGCACTTTTTCCAATTCCTGCTGGTTATCCACTTCAACAGAATCATAAGGCGTGATGACAACTTTTATTTTGTAACCGTGTTCCAAAGCCCGCAGCTGCTCGAGCGCTTCGAGTTTTTCCAGCTTGCCTTCAGGCAGCCCGGTGAAAGTATCGATAAAATCGCGGCGGTAAGCGTAGATTCCATGATGTTTGTAGTAATCGGCTTTTAGTTTTTTGTCGCGCACATAAGGAATGGTCGCGCGGGAAAAATAAAGAGCAAAATAATCTTTATCAAAAACAACCTTTACGGCGTGCGGATGGGTTATTTCTTCTTCCAAGACAATTTTGTAAATTAATGTGGACATGACTAACGCCGGCTCGGCAATCAGCGGCGCGATCACTTCATCCACCTGTACCGGTTCAAAAACCGGCTGGTCGCCCTGAATATTTACAACAATAGCATCGGCGGAAAGATTCAGAGATTTCACGGCTTCGGCGATTCTATCCGTCCCGGAACTATGCGCGGCTGACGTCATAATGGCGTTGCCGCCGAATTTTTTCACCGCGTCATAAATTCTTTCATCGTCCGTGGCCACGGCCACATAAGGAAGCGCTTTAGCTTTGGAAGCGCGCTCGTAAACATGTTGAATCATCGGCTTACCGCACAAATCAGCCAGAGGCTTGCCCGGAAAGCGGCTGGATTCATAGCGCGCGGGAATAATACAAACTATTTCTCTTTTCACTTAACGTCTCCGTAAAAAGCCCATATACTGCGTTACGCTGCATCCTTCGTCATTGCGACCTACGTAAAAGCAGGCCTCACTCCTCAGGCTTTGCGCGCCTTGTCTCTGGAGCTTTTTACGAAATCGTTTCTGACAGTATATTTGAATAAAAACCATATTATTTGTTTATGTTTTATTGTTACTTATTTTTCTAAATGAGGATCTATATTCTGCAGATAATTAACAACATAATCCCGCACCGTTTCTTCCAGCGGTGCGAAGAAAACAGGACATCCGGCTGATTTGAGTTTATTCATCTGCGCTTCGGTAAAATACTGATATTGATTGCGCAGCGCTGCGGGCATTTCAATATACTGAATATTGGCTTTGCGCTCCATCGCGGCAAACACGGCCTTGATTAAATCTTTCCATGTACGCGCCTTGCCTGTTCCCAGATTATATATGCCGTTGACTTCGGGGTTTTTTAAAAACCACCACATTACATTCAGGCAATCCTTCACGTAAACAAAATCTCGCATCTGGCCGCCGTCAGGATACTCTTTTTTGTAGGATTTGAACAAGCGCATCTTTCCTGTTTCTCTAATCTGGTTAAAAGCCTTGCAGATGACGCTGGTCATATCGCCTTTATGATATTCGTTGGGGCCGAAGACATTGAAAAATTTTATGCC
>DHGA01000038.1 GCA_002402545.1 Syntrophaceae bacterium UBA4810 | reverse complement strand
ATGGATTGTCAGCCGATTCTTCTGGAACCGATCGTGAATATCGAAATCGAAATACCCGATGAATACATGGGCGACGTGATTGGAGATTTGAATAGCCGTCGCGGTCGCGTTCAGGGTATGGATGCCAACGGTTCCAATCAGATCATTAAAGGTCAAGTTCCATTAGCGGAAATATTGAAATACGCGCCCGATCTTCGTTCCATGACCAGCGGCAGGGGAAATTTTACCTATACGCACTCACATTACGAGGAAGTTCCTGCTTTTATCGCGGAGAAAATCATTGCCGCGCATAACAAAGATAAAGAAGAAGAATAGCACATGAATATGCGCGCCGGAATTATCACGGTAAGTGACCGCTCTTCTCAGGGGCTGCGTCAGGATGCCAGCGGCCCCGCCCTGGCAATAATGCTGGCGGCTGAATCTATCGAAGTATGCCATACAATAATTGTTCCGGATGAAAAACAGGACATTAAAAAAGCGATAATAAATCTTGCCGACAAAGAAAACATTGATCTGATTTTAACCACCGGCGGCACGGGTGTTAGCCCCCGTGACGTTACCCCTGATGCTACAATGGAAGTAATTGAAAAACAAATCCCCGGCATGGCGGAAGTCATGCGCCGTGAAAGTTCACGCATTACTCCCCATGCCATGATTTCGCGCGCGATTGCCGGAATCCGCGGAAGCTCTCTCATTATCAATCTGCCGGGAAGCCCTAAAGGCGCCACGGAAAATCTTGCGGCCATTATGCCGGCACTGAAACACGCCATAGAAAAAATCAAGGGCGATACTTCAGAATGCGCGACAACTTCATAATTTCGCGACAGGCGTTTTAGTTTAGCCAATCTCTAATTTTAGTTTATCTTGATTTTGTTTTTTTGCAGAAATTGTAAAGAATTGCGCTGGTGCGTCCCTTCCCAGTAAATATTCTGACAGACAGGGCACTGATTAAAGCTTTTGCAGTGCTGGTAAACATATGGCGACACTAAATCACGCGCTTTTTCCACTTCAATCGGATTAAGAATTTTATTGCACTTGAGACATATTCCAAACAATTTTTCTTTTTCCGGTTTAAGCGAATATTTTTCAATTATCTCCTGAAGCTGCGCGGCAAGATCAGCCTGTTTGAGCAAATGAAGCCGTCCGGAAAATTGCCGTTCGATCATATCCCCTCTCCTGGTGAGCACAATTCTATCTTCTGCCTGTGCCAGACGCAACATTGCCCTGCCCGCTTCTTTAGGATAAACACTGGTATCATAACCCAAAATCCTCAGCCACTTTGCCAGTTTTGCTAAAGTGGCGTCGGTAAGAAATTTCGGGCGGGAAGACATTGCTTAATAGCTGTCTTGTTGTTTTGCGCGATCAATAACCGGAGGCGGTTCATGAGAGCGAACTTCTTTTTTCAAATCACGTATAGCGCGGTTGAGTTTACTTATCGTGCGGCTAAGGCGAAATCTCTCCACAACGCTGAAGAACCAGGTAATAATCACACCAATGAGCAAAGCCGCAAAGATGAGCATGTAAACCGGCGCGTTGATATCTTTCATGTAATAATATTTTATGGTTACGACTTCAGAATTCAGATGGGAAAAAGTAACGATAAAAAAAGCGAATATTATGGTCAGAACTAAATATACTACTCTCATCTTATCTTCCCTCCCGATGATATTTTTTAAAAAGCGGTGCCAGTTTGGCCGCCGTTGTTTCCACGTCTTCCGGTATCACCCTTACGTTTCCCACAACACTCATGAAATTAGTGTCGCCTTCCCAGCGCGGTATTACATGCAGATGGATATGCTCCTCTACTCCCGCTCCGGCCGCCTTGCCGATATTCATTCCCACATTGAACCCGGAGGGATTCAGGGACTCGCGCAGAGATTTAATCGCGGTTTCCAGCAGGTTAAACATTTCTATTCTTTCCACCTGGGTTAGTTCTTCGTATTTGCCGACATGGCGATTAGGTATAATCATCAGATGGCCGTTGACGTAGGGATACTTGTTCATCATCACAAAAACATTCTTCCCTTCATAGAGAACAAAATCATCGCAGCGAACGGAACATTTACAAAAAATACATCCATCTACTTTTTCACCGACTAAATATTCCATACGCCAAGGGGCAAAGATTGTGTCCATAATTTTAAGCCGATATTTATATGTTAATTATCCTACCTGTCAGTTCTTTGTCAATTTCCAAAATACCGATGGTGCTAGATGAGGCAAAATACCTTTGTACCGCGGAACCCGGATTAAAAAACAGCACGTTATCCTTTTTATGATTCGCGGGCTTATGCGTATGCCCGTAAACAACGCAATCCACCTTTCCTATACGCTCGAGTATCTTTTCTTCCATGCCTCCCGGAGAACCCCATCCGTGAATCAGCCCGATTTTAAAGCCATTGACTTCAAAAATCAATTGTTCGGGTAATCTTTCCCGCGTTTTATAGTTATCCATATTGCCGCAGACGGCCTTAACTTCCTTTTGTTCAAAAATATCCAGCACGCCTATATCAACAATATCCCCCGCGTGAAGAATAATATCCGCGTCATTAAAATGCCGGGCAACAATACTTTTCAGCTTATCGTCATAACCGCCCAGATGGGTGTCTGAAATAACCCCGATTTTGACCTTTTTTTTATCCATCACTGCTTATTTATTAACTATAAGCCCTAAAAAAAACAAGCTTTATTTATAAATACAAAAAGGTTTTGATTTGACTTTAACCGTGATCTGAAGTTAATATTTGCCGCATGAATAAGCTTGAAGAATCCTTAAGTAAAATAGCCGAAACGATATCCGGTATGGACGAAGCATCCTTAAGTTCGCTTTGGGAAAAATACAAAATCAAAGCCCATAATTTCTCGCCTTCGCCTGAATGGGAAAAGTCTTTAATAATTTTTTCTATTATCAATTCAATCCGCGTAAAAAACGCCGTTTTCAACGAACAGCTATTAAAGTTAAACTCCGCGAAAAAACCGTTTTCCAACCAGCCGGAAACAAGAAAACCAAACTTAAAACTGGTCAAATGATGGATAAAGAAACCGCTCTTAAAAAAATATCCGAGCTGCGAAATATTATCGAATATCACAATCAGCGTTACTATCAGCAGGACGCGCCGGAAATATCCGATGCCGAATATGACCAGCTTATGCGCGAGCTGCAGAATCTTGAAGCGCAATTTCCTGATGATGATCTGGCTTCTTCGCCTACACAGCGCATCGGAGCGGCGCCACTGGCAAAGTTTGCCTCTTTTAATCACCCTTCCCCGATGCTCAGCCTGGCAAACGCTTTTTCCGAAGAGGAAATAATTGATTTTGACAACCGCCTTAAACGTTTAGCTTCTGTAGATAATATTTCTTATGTGGCCGAGCCAAAGCTTGACGGCCTGGCAGTTAATCTAATTTTCGAAAAAGGCGTTTTTACAAAAGGCGCCACTCGAGGCGATGGAGCCGTGGGCGAAGACGTTACGCAAAATCTAAAAACCATTACCGCCTTGCCCTTGAAAATAAAAAAATCAGGCCAGGCCGCAATTCCGTCTTTTATCGAAATACGCGGCGAGGTTTATATGGAAAAAGCGCCCTTTAAAAAATTAAACCAAAGACGCGTAAAAGACGGGGAAGAACCTTTTGCCAATCCGCGCAACGCGGCCGCCGGATCACTTCGGCAGCTTGATTCTAAAATTACCGCGCGCCGCCCGCTCAGCATTTTCCTGTATGGAATCGGTAATATTCAGGGAATGAATTTTCCCACGCATTGGGAACTCTTACAGGCGCTTTCAGCCTGGGGTTTTCCGGTAAATAAACTCATTGAACAGGCGAAAGATATTAACGCTTGTATTCGGTATTTTAACCGCATCGGCAACGCCAGAGACACTCTACCCTACGACATTGACGGAGTAGTTCTTAAAGTTGACAGCCTTGCTTTGCAAAACACGCTCGGCAATATATCGCGCAACCCGCGCTGGGCGTTGGCCTGCAAATTCCCTGCGCAGCAGGAAACAACAACAATCAGAGAGATTATTGTACAGGTCGGGCGCATGGGCACGCTCACACCAGTGGCGTTAATGGAACCGGTAAATGTCGGCGGCGTAATGGTAAGCCGCGCCACACTTCATAATGAAGATGAAATTATTAAAAAAGATATTCGTATCGGCGACACGGTGATTATTCAGCGCGCCGGTGATGTTATTCCAGAAGTAGTTAATGTTATTGAAGAAAAAAGGACCGGCAAAGAAAAGAAATTTAAAATGCCGGCTATTTGCCCCGAATGCGGCTCGGAAATTGTGCGCTTTGAAGGAGAAGTGGCGCACCGCTGCGTGAACATTTCTTGCCCCGCGCAGCTTAAGGAACATATACGGCATTTTGCCTCGCGCGGCGCGATGGATATTGAAGGATTGGGAGAAAAACTTTCCGCACAGCTTTTTGACGCAAAATTAATTTCTGACCCTGCTGATCTATATTTCCTGACCAAGGATAAATTGCTGGAACTTGACCGTCAGGCGGAAAAGTCCTCGCAGAATCTTATTGATTCCATAGGGCGCTCTAAAAACCCGCCTTTAGATAAATTTATTTACGCATTGGGCATTCGTCACGTGGGAGAGCGCACGGCAAAATTGCTGGCCGAACGTTTCGGCAGTATCGAAAATCTCATGGTTGCTAAAATTGAAGATTTGACAGCGATCAATGAAATCGGCCCGGAAATCACCGCAAGCATCGTGGAATTTTTCCACGAGCCGAAAAACAAAGCCGTGATGAAAAAGTTTGAAAAAGCGGGGGTAATTCCTCAAAAGAAAGAAATTTCCCGCAATGCGCCTCTGGCAGGCAAATCGTTTGTTTTCACCGGCGCAATGGAGAGCATGGGAAGAAATGACGCCAAGGAAATTGTCGAGAACATGGGCGGCACGGTTAATTCCAGCGTCACCAAAAAAACAACATATGTTGTTGCAGGAACGGAGCCCGGCTCAAAAGTGGATAAGGCAAAATCTTCCGGCATTAAAATTATCAGCGAGGAAGAATTTTTAAAACTAATCGGGAAGTGATCCATTTGCAATATTTTGCTTGATTTCATTTTATGTCATTTCGATGCGAAGCGAGAAATCTTGTTTTTAAAAACATAGCTTAAAGTTAGTCTGTAAAAGTTAGCCGAAGAAAATTATGAAAAAAGTCCATGTTTTTATAAGCGGTAAAGTCCAGGGAGTATTTTTCCGCGCGGAAACTCAGCGCGCGGCGACAGGCTTAAAGCTTAACGGCTGGGTGCGCAATGTCCCTGACGGACGCGTAGAAGCGGTTTTTGAAGGCGAAGACACAAATATAGATAAAATGCTGGCCTGGTGCCATCACGGCCCACCCACGGCTCGCGTTCAGGAAGTTGTAGCTAATGAAGAAACCTATGCTGGTGAATTCAAGCACTTCGACATAAGATATTGATAAATATAGCTTTCAATGCACGGATAACTTGATTTGATTGACAGTGTTCAAGTTCATCTTTTCTCTTTTAATGTTAACACCTGCAAATCTTCAAGGCAACTTATCTGGCGAATTTATTGAATCCGGGATGAAATGTGCAAATGCGTGACAGCTTATTTTCCCTTCTGCTGGAATCGATCTGTCTTTCTAAACGCGTTAGGCCGAATAGGTTTCATTTCTGCATTAGATTTCAAATGTAATTTGAGAAATATTAATAAACATGGTAGTAGTCACTGCTAAAAAATGTCAGTGGAAGAATCGCTATTATATCACTGCCATAATATTTTTTTGATGAAAGAAGGATGTCTCCTGTGAACAATACAGAAAATCTCGATTTTTTATTTCACCCCAGAACTATTGCTGTTGCGGGTGTTTCTGAAAATACTAACAAGTTCAATGCGGGCCTAATGTTCCTCCAAGGCTTGATGCAATTCGGATTCAAAGGGCAGATATACCCAATGAATCCTATCGGCGGCAAAATTATGGGTATGAAAATATACAAAAGTGTTAAAGATATTCCTGACAAGATCGATTTCGTTATTTCTGCCATTCCTTCCCGCTATACTCCGCAGCTTATGGCGGATGCGGCTGAAAAGGGTGTAAAGGCCATACATTTTTTCACCTCGGGTTTCAGCGAGATAGAAAATGTTGAAGGTAAACATTTGCAGGCGGATATCATAGCGAGAGCAAAAGCCGGTGGAATCCGTGTAGTCGGACCAAATTGCCTAGGTCTTTATTGCCCTTCAGGCGGTCTTTCCTTTAATGCTGATTTTGATAAAGCGAGCGGTCCTGTCGCCATGATCTCGCAAAGCGGAGGCAATGCCGCACACTGTGTACAAGAAGGCAACGATAGGGGCGTGTTATTCAGTAAGGTCATAAGTATGGGCAATGGAGCCGATTTGAACGAGTCTGATTACCTGGAATATCTGACGCACGATGAAGAAACGAAAATTATTACCGCTTATATAGAAGGTGTAAGAGAGGGTCCGCGCTTTTTGAGGGCTTTGAAATCGGCCACAAAGAGCAAACCGGTCATCATATTAAAGGTAGGTACATCCGAATCAGGGGCCGAGGCAGCGGTATCACACACCGCTGCGATGGCCGGTTCAAACCAGGTGTGGGAAGGCGCGTTACGTCAGGCAGGGGTCATCCGTACAAGCAGTATTGAAGAAATGATCGATATAACAATAGCTTTTCAGCATATGCCGGCCCCCAAGGGCAACAAGATTGTTGTTGTAGGCATTGGAGGTGGCGCTAGCGTTATCTTGGCGGATGAATTTACCAACGTCGGGCTGTCGCTGCCCAAGCTGGGTGATAAGCTGCGTAAAAGTTTGATTGAATTGTATCCTTCAGAAGCCGGAAGAATTTTTAAGAACCCTGTCGACCTCAATAATTTTGAAAGTTCTGAAACATTTTTTAAGACGATGAAGGCGCTTGATCAGTGTGAGGAAGCGGACCTGTTGGCCATACATATAGCATTTGACCATTTTGGTCTTATTTCCATAAAAGATAAGGAATTTATGATTGGGGCGTATCTGAAACTAGTCGGAGAAATCAAAAGGGAAATTAAGAAGCCTTTGGCGATCATCTTGCATAGCTACGCTTCCACACAGATGAGGAAGCTTGCATATGATGCGGGCAAGGAATTAACTGCAGCAGGATTCGCCGTTTTTCCCTCAATACAGCGGGCTGCCATGGCACTGATCAAGTTCATAAGCTATCATGAAGAACGTAGAACGGTGGCACGGATAAAATAGGAAAGGCCGGCGCTTGATGATACAGCTCGGCAAAATGTTGTCATAAGTTCGACTAAGTACCGCAAGTGATTGCTCTGACTGAAAGGTATACCGGGATAAATTTTTTATTAGCAATAAAAATTGACAGGTTATCATTTTTAAAAATGGTAATACATATTATAGACTATTTCGTAGATTGAGGTGCCAAAAAATGACTGATCCCAAATCTTTAATTTATAATGCGAAATCTTCTGGCCGAAAAGCCTTGAATGAATATGAGGCTAAGTCGTTTCTTGCCGCTTTTGGAGTACCAATATGCCGTGAGATTTTGGCATCCTCCGTTGATGCTGCGTTTGCGGAAGCGGTCAAGATTGGATTTCCCGTTGTTCTTAAGGCGTCGGGAGAAAAAATGGCGCATAAAACTGAAGCCGGCGGAGTAGTTTTGAATGTAAAAAATGAACTGGAAATCAGATCAGAAGGCCAGCGGCTTCTTGAAATTCCGGGATGTGAGGCCCTTTTAGTACAAGAAATGATCGTTGGCGCCAGGGAACTGGTCTGCGGCTTAACCCGTGACCATTCATTCGGGCCGTCTGTGATGTTCGGCCTTGGGGGCATTTTAACAGAGACGCTGAAAGACACCGTTTTTCGGATTGCACCACTGACAATGTACGATGCAAAGGATATGATGTCGGGGATCAAAGCCAATACCATCCTGCAGCCTCTCCGTGGAGAAGCGGCCGTAGATACGGATCTTTTGGCAAAGATCCTCATTACGGTAGGTGAGATCGGACTTCAATTCGAATCTATTGCCGAAATAGATATTAATCCCTTGAAGATTTGCCGTGACGGGAAGCCTGTAGCAGTAGATGCACTGATTGTACTCACTGGCTGATTTTTTACCTTCAGCTATTAAACCTGCAATAAAATATCTTAACGATATCATTTTGGCTTATGCCTGACCTGCACCAGATATTTTTACCAAATGTTAAGTTAGGGTTTTGCAGGTTTTTGTTGATTTCCGGATGAAATGTTGTGTGAATATGAATCATAAAAAAACAACTTCAGGAATAAAAATTTACAGGCCTTCTTTCCATCTGCGATGCTTATAATATAGGTCACTCTCTTTGCTCATTGCTTTTTCTTTCGCCATTGTTGATAACTGAGGACGCTGGCGTATGTCCTGAGTGCCCGTTCGGACGATTCGAAGAATGGAATACCGGCTTCGCAGAATTGAGGAATATACGAAGGATCGAAGCCAGGGATGTTGACCATGAGGATAGCTTTGCCAGACCTCCTGTGTGTTTCAACGACAGCATCGGTATACATCCTGTTTGCCTCCGGGCTCAGCCCTGCCCCAATGATCACTATGGCATCCACAGCCGGGTCAGAAATAACGGTTTGAATGCTCTGGATGTAAATCCCAATATCCAGCGATGCGGTCAGACCAACGTCGATAGGGTTGCGCAGACTAGTGCCAGTCGGAGGCAGAACTGCGGCGAGGGATTCACGGGTTTCCGGCGAAAGTTGTGCTAGCCTAAGACCGTTCTCTTCGCATGCCTCGGCGGCGGAAACAGCCAACCCGCCAGGCCCAGAAATGATGGCAATCCGATCACCAAGATGCCCCGGCAGCATGGTAAACCCCATGATGGCATCAAACCAAGCTTCGAATCCTACAACGGTGATTGCCCCAGCCTGCTTCACAACACCTTCCCAAACTTTCCTCGCACTAGCCAAAGCACCTGTATGAGAGGCTGCGGCTTGAGCACCTGCGGAAGTCAAACCTACTTTCCAGAGTATAACCGGTTTTTTTAGTGATGCTTCTTTTAGGGCATCAAAGAAAAGCTGTCCGTTCTTTATCCCTTCAATGTAGGCACCAATCACTGATGTTTCTTCGTCTTTTGCCAGATATAGGAGAAAGTCGGCACTTGTTAGGTCGCACTCGTTACCCAAGCTTATAGCTTTGCTGAACCGAATCCCTCGCTGTGGCGCAATTCGACAGATTATATTAGCCAGAGACCCGCTGTGTGACACAAGGCCCACCGGGCCAGCCTCTCTTTCCAACTGAGGGAAAAAAGAAAGTCCTGAGCGTGGTGCATAAACGCCCATGCAATTCGGTCCGATGAGTCTCATCCCAGAAGCGTGGGCTACTTTGACTAGCTGTTCCTCATGGATGCGTCCTTCATCGGTGCCAGTTTCCTTGTATCCCGCGGTGAAAAGAACGGCACCCTTAACACCTTTGTCGGCACATTCTTTGACCGCGGCAAGTGTGAGCTGCTGCGGCACCAGAATGATGGCCAAATCTACTTCTCCTGGTATGGCCGAGATGCTATGGTATGCTTTAAACCCGTCTATCTGTTCAGCTTGCGGTGAAACAGGATAAATTCTACCGGAGAATCCCTGATCTAGAAGCGCCATGAAAAAGAGCTTGCCCGTTTTCATGCTTCGAGGCACTCCGACAATCGCCACGGATCGAGGATGCATAATTTCATCTATACGTTGTAACAGCTGTTCCTTGGAAGTCATCTCTCCCCCTGTTCCAAATCGTCAAGATATTTCAAGAACAGTAACCATGAGTCATGTTCCGTATAGTCCAGTTCCGTTGTGCATCCAGCTTCTTTCCGTAAAACATCATCGATATTTTTGAAGGTCTGCTCAAACATTATCACCTACTTCCCTTGAAGTATGGTTTAATTATGATCGAGTTTTGAAATATAAGCTTAACTGTTTCCAGTAAAGATTTAATGATTTGAAATAATACAGCTTTCAAAAAATAATGCAACCCTTCAATCTATGTATGGACTTAAAAGTATTTCTTGGAAAAAGCATATAAAACCATTGACAAATTAACATAATGTTTTTAAGAAAACATGCAAAAGGGAAACATTTCATTTTAACCGGTATTTTTAAGAAAATATTTTTAAGATTTTATACGATTTCTTAAAGATTGGTTTTTTTAAGATAATCTTTGCGCATAACACCTACTAAGAAACAATTATGGCAAACAAATATTTTAAACATTTGCGAGTGAAATGCTTGATCAACACCATGAATCAGCTACATTCGGTTTCTTCTATTTTTGGCACTTCGAAGATTACGGGTACACCGGACCTAAAGGCCTTTCCTACAGCGATAGCTTGCCTAAAGCGCAAAGCAGGAAGTGTATCAGCCATTTCCACGCCTATGTAATTCATTAAGAAATCGGAGCTTGTCTTATCGAACTGTTGAAACGCCACGATAGTGTTGCATTGAGTCAAGATGGTTTTAGAAACGTTGGCTGTTCTCTGAGCAACTACAATGAAGCCAACATTGTATTTCCGACCTTGCAGGGCGATTTGGCTAATACTGTTCACTAGAGACTGAGCCTTTTTTTCCTCCACGCCGATAAAATTCCACTCTGGAATCACTGTGTGCGCTTCCTCAAGAACAACACACACCTGCTTGCCAAAGTTGGCATCCTGACGTGCGATTTGAAAGAGACCGCGGAAGAACCATTTCGTGTATTCCAGTATGCCTGTTGTGTTTGAAACATCCGGAAGTTCGAACAGCGCAATTGCCTTATCTGATTGCATAAACTTCTTTACAGCTTCGTAGAAAAGATCCTTTAAAACTTTCGTCGTGTCCGCAATGACTTTCTTGTCCCGCTTATTGGCAAATTCCTCGAGTTGCGTTGAAAGTGCGTCTATCGCTTCAAAAAGCTCTTTTTTGTGCGCATCTGTAACCACACTCTCCGGTGCAAGATCAGGGAATTTTTTGCGATATTCATTTGTGAAGTCGACGCAAATAACCTTGGTACCATCCGTGATAATCTTTCGAATAAGGTCCCGACAGAAAACTGATTTTCCTGATCCTGTAACTCCGAGAATCGCAGTGTGATGAGTCACTGCTTGATGCAAGTTCAATAATACGGGGTAATTAGTTCCAGGGATTGTACCTATTACCTCTTCGCCTGACTCAGCAGTGAATTTGGGTGCATCTGATGCAGTGAACAAAGGAGTGTTTATTTCTGGCACCCACCCATATTTTTCGAAGAGTAAACGCTCGGCATTCCAAATGCCAAGTTGTACACATTCTCCAACAACAAGGCCTGCCTCGTTCTTCTGCTCCAACGATTCGATTTCTGTAAGGCCTTGTGTGACCTGATAGAGCACTCTTTTCCCGTTCACATTCGCCTCAATTAGGCTGCCTTCAGCAACCATGACCCGTCCCGCATAATCGAATCGCAACTTCATAATGTTTGATCGCTCGACGACGACGCCGACAAAGCGCCCTAAAAGCTCGGGCACAATGCAATCCTGGATTTTAAATACGACATTCGTAACATCAATCACGTTATGGGGTTCGGATCCAAGTGCCTGAAGGATATCATTAGTAGCAAGAATTTTAATCCATTGCTGTTCGTTCAAAAAGAAATTATCGACGATCATCCCCTTGAAAATGCCACGTGCCTTGTCCATGGAGTAACGAAATTCAACTATATCAAACCGCCTAACTGAAACTGGACGCGCCGCGTAAAGCTTTGCCAGAAATGTGTTCCGTGATTGGACCCCGATTATTTCTCCGATGTCGAGACCAGTTTTTCGTTTCGACCGCCACGACGAGAGCACAAAATTCTTAGGATCTATAAGAAGGACCATAGATGCATAGCACGCCATGACTATGAACTGACTAGATTGACTATCCACGTAAAAGAAAAGCGTTAGCAGGAACAGCGCAAAGAAGAGAAAACGCCCATTACCAAAAAAGACAGAGAACTTTTTTAGGGCCGATGAAACTTGGTTTTGAATTGCAGCTGATGATTTGTTTCCATCCAGCAAGAGAAGCGCCATAAACGCGGTCACGACCAAAAGGAGGTTGTAGCCAAAGAAGATCCAATACCATTGGCCGAATTTTGACAAATGGCTATGGAGTGGTGCCATTAGCAGCAAGATTGAAATCGCCGATAACAAAACATGCGTTGGCGTCGTAAAATAATGTTCAAGAAAGAGCGTTGCGAATGAAAGCATGAGCAATGCAGTGAAAAGAACTACGGACTGTTCTGATGATGGAAAGGCACGACCTGTTGTGACGAAAAAAACTATCAACAGGAGGATGAAGCTAATTATGAATAGTGTAATCCGCCGAGATTTCGACATGGTGCTCTATCTCCTCTCGCCACTCATTGCTGAGCATAACAATTACTCTACTTGGTTTATTTTTTTCGACTTTCGTTGCAATACTACATCATTTAAGTCAGAATGAGAAGTATAAATATCCTTAAAAAGTCAATTGAGATTAAAAAATGCTACTTGGCATTTTATTGTAATAAAGATCAAATGGGGGTTGAGTAAAACATTGAGAAAATAGCAACGATTCATAATGAATACTATTTGAAATAGAGTATTGCCTTGAAACCTATCGAACATTCGCTTACAGGAAGTATCTAATTCTGCA
>DHGA01000069.1 GCA_002402545.1 Syntrophaceae bacterium UBA4810 | reverse complement strand
AAAATAAAAAATACGCCGAAGAATCCGATAAAGATTCAGGATAATACTTTCCGTGACGGCCATCAGTCAATATACGCCACCAGAATGAAAACAGAGGATATGCTTCCCATTGCGGAAGAAATGGATAACTGCGGTTTCCACGCGATGGAAGTATGGGGCGGCGCGACATTCGATACCATGCATCGGTTTCTGGATGAAGACCCCTGGATGCGCCCCCGCATTCTGAAAAAATATATTATCAAAACACCTTTCGCGATGCTTATCCGCGGCCAGAATCTGGTGGGTTACCGCCATTACGCTGACGATGTCGTCAACGCTTTTGTGGATAAAGCCTGCGAAATCGGCATTGATGTTTTCCGTTGCTTTGATGCGCTTAACGATTTCCGCAATATGGAATCATGCGCCCGCAGAATTAAGGAAAACGGCAAGGAATTTCAGGGAGCGCTTTGTTATTCGCTGACGGATGTCCGTTTGGGCGGCGAAGTTTATAATCTGGAATTCTTTGTGAAAAAGGCAAAAGAGCTGGAGCAGATGGGCGCGGACGCGGTTTGCATCAAAGACATGGCCGGACTTCTCTCTCCATATGATGCTTATGATCTGGTTTCGGCCATAAAACAAGCAATCAAATTGCCATTGCATCTGCACTGCCATTACACCAGCGGCATGGCTTCGATGACTTATCTCAAAGCGATTGAAGCGGGAGTAGATGTTGTGGATACGTGTCTCGCGCCTTTCGCGCTTCGAACTTCCATGCCCGCCATTGAACCTATTATCGCGGCGCTGCAGGGAACGGATCGCGAACCGTTGATAGAATTGCGAAAATTGCTGGTGTTAAGCGAGCATTTGGAAAATATTGCCCCCAAATATAACAGTTATCTGGCCAATCAGAAACTTTCCATTATCGATAATGGCGTGTTGGCGCATCAGATACCCGGCGGCATGATTTCGAATTTGACCGGCCAGCTCAAGGAAATGAACGCGCTTGATAGACTTGATGATATATATAAGGAAGTAGTGCAGACCAGAAAGGACATGGGTTATCCTCCTTTGGTTACGCCTGTTTCTCAGATTGTCGGGGCGCAGGCTGTGCTCAATGTGCTCTTCGGACGTTACGAGCGTGTGTCTAACCAGCTCAAGGATTTGGTTTTGGGCTTATACGGGCGTACCCCTGTTCCGATTGATCCGGAACTGACAAAGAAAATATTGAAAAACCACAAGCGAGGCCAGGAGCCGATAAAAGGCAGGCCCGCTGATTACCTGGAACCGGAAATCGAAGCGGCCAAAAAACAGCTTGGCGATCTGGGCCGCACCGATGAAGATGTTTTAGCGTACATTCTGTATCCCGCGACTATGGAGAAGTTTCTGCAGGCCAAATACGGCAAGGATTCATCACCGAACGCGGGAGGCAAAAATATCCCGGACAAAAAAGCCGCAGCCTGAAGCATTATTTTTTTTAAGCTATTTTTTTTGGAAAAGAAACCTTATAAGGGTATTTTTTTGCAAATTTATAATAATAAAAAAAAGAGAGGAATGATTTTAATTTATGGATTTCAGTCTTAACGAAAATCAGATTAATTATCTGGAAACAGTACACAAGCTGGTAAAAAACGACATTACGCCGCACATTCTGGAGATGGAAAAAGCCCATAAGTTTCCCTGGGATATAATCAATAAAGCGTGGGAAATGGGCATTGTCAATCTGTGTATCCCGGAATCAGTCAAGGGATATGAAATTGACGTTGTTTCTTCTTCATTAATTATCAAAGAACTTTCCTACGGCGATACGGGTATTTCCACGTCCGCAATGTGCAACGATCTGGCCAATGTGGTTATCGGCCTGCATGGGACGGACGAGCAAAAGGAATTGTACCTGAAACCTTTTGTCGAAAAGCCTCTTCTGGCTTCATTTTGTTTGACTGAGCCCAATGCCGGTTCGGATAATTCGATGATGACCAGTTTCATGGTCAAACGCGATGACGGCACTTATCTTTTAAACGGATCGAAATGTTTTATCACCAACGCCTCCTACGCTTCGCAGTACACGGTGATTTGCAAAGTGGGAAAACCTACCAGTAATTTTATGGCCTGCGTGGTGATTCCCGTCGAACCTGTTACCTCCAAAGATCTTCCGGATGTCGGCTTGGCAACCAGAGAAATTAATCTGCCCACCGGCGGTAAAATAACTATCGGCAAACCGGAAGATAAACTTGGTCAGCGCCTCTCCAACACGGCTAGTATTACTTTTGAAGATGTGGTGATTCACCCGAAACAAATTATCGGCGACAGAAGATTTGGATTCAAATATATTGTTGATGTTTTGGATTACGCCCGTCCGATGGTTGCCGCCATAGGCTTGGGGCTCGCCAAAAGAGCGCTGGATTTAACTTTGCAATACACGCAGGAGCGCGTTCAGTTCGGCCAGCGGCTTTGTGATCTTCCCGTGGCCAGAGATATGCTGACCAATATGTGGAAAAAAGTGGAACTAGCGGAATTGTCTCTGCTTAAGGCTGTCGCGAAAATTGAGGAAAAAGCTTCAGACGCTGGTCTTTACGCGTCGCTCGCTAAAAACACCTGCGCGGAAGCGGCGCTTTTTTGCGCCAATGAAGGTCTTCATTTGCACGGCGGTTACGGTTTTACCACCGAATACGAGATTTCCAAACTAGTGCGTGACGCGCATATCATCGACATTTATGAAGGGGTCAGGGAAGTGCAGAATATGATTATTGGACGGGAGATTGTTTAGGCATGCTTTATCTTCACGCGATGGGACATTTTAATCCGGAAAATATCATTTCCAACAAATTTCTGGAAGATTTGGATATCGGCACCAACAATGACTGGATAGTGGAGAGAGTGGGCATCGAAAACCGCCACACGGTTTTACCGCTGGATTATATTACGCGAACAAGAAATCAAAATCCTAAAGAGGCTTTTGAAGCGAGAATGTACAAAAACTCCCAAATGGCGGCCAATGCCGCGAAGCTGGCTCTGCAAAGAGCTTCGCTTGGGCTGGAAGATATCGGTATGGTTATTGCCGGTTCTTCATCGCCGGACAATGTGACACCGGCGGAGGCGTCAGCAATCGCCGCCGAACTGGGAATTGAAGTGCCTTGTTTGGACATGAATTCGGCCTGTTCTTCTTTCGGCATGCAGATTAATTTTCTCTCCAAAATGAATCCGGAGACGCTTCCCGATTACGTTCTGGTTGTGGATTCCGAAACGCTGACAAAATGTGTTGACTATAATAACCGCAGCACGGCGGTGCTTTTCGGCGACGGTAGCGCCGCGGCGATAGTTTCTACAAAAATTCCTTCACGCGCCGCTTTTGAGAGCTGCCACTTCGATTCGAAACCATCAGGCTGGGTGAAGGTGGGTATTGGTTACGACTGGTATTTTAATCAGGACGGAAACGCGGTGCAAGGATTTGCCATACGCCAGACCACGGAATCGGTGAAAGTTCTGCAAAATGATTTTGCCGCCCAAGCGCAAAGATTTATTTTTATCGGTCACCAGGCCAATTTGCTGATGCTGAAAGCAGTCAGTGAGCGCAGAGGTATTGCGCCGGAAAATCATTGGTATAACGTGGATCAGTTCGGCAACACTGGTTGCTGCAGCGCGCCTACCGTGCTCAGCCGTCACTGGGAAGAGCTTCAAGCGGGCGACCGTATTGCGATAGCAATTGTGGGAGCGGGACTTTCCTGGGCGCATATGATGTTGAAAGTGGAGGAGAATAAATAATGGATAAACCAGTAGCAATTGTTACAGGTGGGGGAACAGGTATAGGGGCGGCTTGCAGCCGCGCTCTGGCCAAGGAAGGTTTTCGCGTGGGAATAAATTATATTCCCGTTATGGAAGAACCATCAAAAGCGGTTTTAGCCGAGACAAAGGAAGGATTTCTGATCGAAGCCGATCTGACGAATCCTGAGCAGATAGACAAGATGGTCAACGAAATTAAAGAAGCCGCAGGGCGCGTGGATGTTCTGGTAAACAGCGCGGGCATTTCTATTAACAGCGATATCAACTCGATGAAAATCGAAGAATTCGACCGCCAGCGTGAGCTGGTGCGCGGCGCCTGGTATTTGACCAAGAAGATTCTCCGGCAGTTTATGATACGAAAAAACACAGGGCGGATTATTAATATCTCTAGTGTAGTAGGGCATACGGGCAATCCCGGACAGATTCCCTACACCATGGAAAAAGCGGCCCTGGACGCGTTTACGAAATCGCTGTCGAAGGAATTATGGGGGAGAAACATTCTGGTTAATTCCGTCGCGCCCGGTTTTATCGACACGCCCATGACGAAAGAACTTCCCGACCATGTCAGAGAAAAAATGATGTCCAATATTCCTTTAGCCCGACTAGGACAGCCTGAAGAAATAGCTGATGTGGTGGCATTTTTGGCAACAAGAGCAAATTACATTACGGGCACAGTTATTCATGTTAACGGGGGGATTTATGGAGGTTAATGAAGAACTGAAAAAAGAAATTGTTTCGCTAGTGCCACAACAGGCACCGTTTCGCTTTATCGATGAAATTATAAGTCTTGACGAAGAAAATATTAGCGGCGCTTACCGTTTTAAAGAAGACGAATATTTTTACCAGGGACATTTTCCCGAGCGTCCTATTACGCCAGGCGTAATTTTGATTGAAACGATGGCGCAAATTGGAGCAACCGCTTTTGGAATTTATCTCATGGCGTGTCAGAAACAAATGCGGCCGGCAGAAATGGAAAAAGCGCTCAGCCTGTTTTCTTCGGTTGATGGCGTTGAATTCAAAGGGATTGTAGATCCGGGTGAAAGAATAATTGTGAAGGGCAAAAAAAAATATTTCCGCAAGGGAGTTTTGAAAGTGGAAACAACTATGGAAAGAGAAAACGGCGAGGTAGTTTGTTTCGGAACGCTTACGGGGGTGGTAGTTAAACAATGAAGAAACGTGTTGTTATTACAGGAATGGGGGTTGCCGCGCCTAACGCCCATGGATTAGAAAATTTTGAACAGGCGCTTAGAGAAGGACGCTCTGGGGTACGTTTTCTTCCCCGTTTGCAGGAATTGAACTTTGGTTGTCAGATTGCCGGCGTGCCGGAAAATTTTGAAGAGATTCGTAAAAGCTATTTCGACCGTGAAAAGCTCATGTCCATAAACGATAATATCGGGTTTGCGTCTGTGGCGGCAGTGGATGCCTGGAAAGATGCGGGATTTGGTCTGCTTGAAGATGGCGACGATAAAGTAGATTGGGATACGGGAGTTATTGCCGGTTCTGGAATAGGTGGCATGGATACGATTGCTACGATGGTTGTTCCGCAGATTAACGAAGGCAAGGTCCGGCGCATGGGCAGCCGCATTGTTGAACAGGTAATGGGCAGCGGAACCAGCGCGCGAATTTCCGGCTTAATAGGCGCGGGTAACCAGGTAACATCCAATTCGTCCGCCTGCAGCACCGGCAACGAAGCGGTGATTGATGCCATGTTAAGAATAAGAATGGGACTGGCCAAACGTATGGTGGCCGGAGGATCCGAAGGAGCTTCGCCTTACATCTGGGGTGGCTTTGACGCGATGCGCGTTATCTGCCGAAAATTCAACGATAATCCCGCTGCGGGTTCGCGTCCAATGTCTGCTTCCGCTGCCGGTTTCGTTCCTGGCTCGGGCGGCGCGATGATTGTTTTGGAAGATCTGGAAACAGCGCTGGCCAGAGGCGCGAGGATTTACTCGGAAATAATCGGCGGCTATGTAAACTGCGGCGGGCAGCGAATGGGCGGCAGTATGACCGCGCCCAACCCCGAAGGAGTTCGGCGCTGCATTCGCGGTTCCATGGCCGACGCGGGAATCAGCGCGTCGGGTATTGATGTCATCAACGGGCATTTAACGGCGACATATGCTGATCCATACGAGGTGAAAAGCTGGGCGGCAGCTCTCAAACGAACGCCGGAAAATTTTCCCTACATTCAGGCGACAAAATCACTGATTGGTCATTGCTTGGGCGCGGCCGGTGCCATAGAGTGCGTGGCCAGTATTTTACAGTTGTATAAAGGATTTTTACACCCGTCGATAAACTGTGAGGATATTCATCCGGAAATCGCTGATTACGTTGAGAAAATTCCAAAGAAATGCATGGAATTTCCTGATTTGAAAATTATCGCCAAGGCCGGTTTTGGTTTCGGCGATGTTAACAGCTGTATCATTTTTAAGAAATGGGAAGAAAAATAATTTATCAAGGAGAAAGTAGTTATGGATGAGAAAAAGATTTTTGAGGAAATGATAAAAATTATAAGTCCTTACACCAAGGACCAGGCGCTTTTGGAAAAAGCTACCCTGGACACGCACATTTTAAATGACCTGAAGGTCAATTCCGCCCGCCTGGTCGATGTCATCATTAAATGCGAAGACATCTTTGGCGTAAGCGTGGATGACGACGAAGCCGATAAAATCAGAACAATCGGCGACGCCGTTAAAATAATTAAACAAAAACTCGGATAAGGTAACTAAAATGGATAAAAAATCCAAAGTAGCTATCCAGATACAAAATTTTCTGGGAAGAGTTGCGATAATATTCGTGGCGCCTTTTTATTTTTTTGTTGCCAAGATTTTATTTTATCGGGTGAAAAATTTAAGGCAAATCCGCCGTCAGATTGCCGGTGAGTATTCACGGCATAATGGCCCCTGGATAATTTGCGCCAATCATTTAACGATGATTGACTCTTTTCTGCTGGGTTACGCAAGCTTCAGCCTGTTTGGCCATATTGCCGGCTTTAAAAAATTGCCATGGAATCTGCCCGAAAGAAGCAATTTTCAGAGCAATATTTTTATAGCAGCTCTTTGTTATCTGGCCAAATGCGTACCGATTGACCGCGGCGGATCGCGCGAGAAGATAAAGAAGACTTTGGATAAATGCATTTACCTCTTGGAGCACGGCCATACCATTATGATATTTCCCGAAGGCGGACGCTCCCGTACCGGAAGAATAAACAAAGAAAATTTTTCCTACGGCGTGGGTCGTTTTGTCAAGGATGTGGAAAACTGCAAGATACTATGCATGTATATGCGCGGCGACAAGCAGAATAACTACAGTTTTATTCCGGCCTGGGGAGATAAGTTCACGGTGATGGCGGAAGTATTTACCCCGGCAGAGGTGGAAGGAAGCGCGCTAAGGGTGCAGCGCGATTATGCTTCGCAGATAATTGAGCATCTCTCGCAGATGGAGGAAAAGTATTTTGCCGCACATAGGCAACGACATCGTGGATTTGAAACAGCCGGACAACCTGAAATCGAGCATGGATTCGCGTTTCCCAAAAAAAGTGCTAACCGTTTCTGAAGTTGAATTTGTCCAAAACGCGCAAAATCCCGCCCGGGCGCTGTGGGCTTTCTGGGCGTGCAAGGAAACTGCTTATAAAATAATAAAAAAAATCAGACCCGATGCATCTTTTTTGCCGCGTCAGTGGGTGGTTTGTTTAAGTCCGCCGGCGCGGCATTTTATTGACGCCATTGTGCTGGTTTCTGAAAATCAGACAATCTACTCACGCCTTTTTCTTGATGACGATTATGTTCATTGCGTGGGTTCGGAAGTTGTGACTACGCTCGATAAAGTGATTTGCGAAGTAATAAAACTGCCTGCCGGGAATAACGGTGAAGCAGAAAACGGCCATTCGTTTTTGCGCGAATGTGCCTCGCAAAAAATTGCTCAGCATTTTCATTTAAACTCAGCTGATTTAAAAATAGAAAGAAAGCAGGCAGGCGAAAAGCTATTGCCGCCGCATGTTTTAAAAGGCGATTCGAGATTAGCAATAGATTTAAGTCTCAGTCATGACGGATGTTATGGCGCCTACGCGTTTTTGCCCTGAAAACGATTTTGCAGATATTGCCTTGTCAGTTTATTTTTCTTATGCTACTTACTCCAAGCATGTAAATTCTTGCCGGTAAAGGATTTCCCTATGAAGATCGCGGTTCTTAATGGTTCGCCAAAAGGCCAAATCAGCGTCACTATGCAATACGTTCGTTTTCTGCAGACGAAATTTCCTCAAGCACAGTTCCAGATTTATGATGTTGCCCAGAAAATCAACAAACTGGAAAGAAACAAGGAGGAATTTCAAAACCTTATCAGGGAAATTAAATCTTCGCAGGCTGTGCTCTGGGCTTTCCCTTTGTATTTTTTCCTCGCTTCTTCCCAGTATAAGAGATTTATCGAATTAATCTCTGAAAGAAAGGCGCAAAGCGCTTTTCGGAAAAAACCGGCCGCCGTTTTGACAACATCAATCAATTTCTTTGATCATACGGCGCATAATTATATGAACGCCATATGCGACGATCTGGGGATGAAATATTTCGGGTCCTATTCAGCGGAAATGAACGATATGCTCAAATCAAGCGAGAGAAAAAGGCTTGAGGCTTTTGGCGAGTTATTTATTGCGGCGGTTCAAAACGCCCAGCCCGCGATAAAAAATTATCAGCCAGTGGTTGCCACAAGAATTGCTTTTAAGTCCGGCAGGCCAAAGCCCATAAACACATCAGAAAAAAAAGTATTAATTATAGCTGATGAAATGGACAAGAAGAGCAATCTGGGCAAAATGGTGGATTATTTGCGCGCCTCTTTTTCTCCCACCGCTGATTTGGTTCAGCTTAAAGATATTGATATCAAGGGCGGATGTCTGGGCTGCATGCAGTGCGGCATAGACAATGTCTGTGTTTACGAAGGGAAGGACGGTTTCGTCGATTTCTTCATCAATCAGGTTATGGCTGCCGATATTCTGTTTTTTGCCGGTCCTATTCGCGACAGATATCTATCTTCGTCGTGGAAACGATTTTTCGACCGCAGTTTTTTCAAAGGGCACACTCCGGCGCTCAAAGATAAGCAGATCGGATTTATCATCAGCGGCCCACTTAACCAGATAAGTAATCTCAGGGAAATGATGACGGCTTATGTGGAAATTCAGCGGGCAAATCTTATTGGTTTTATCAGCGATGATATGGGGACATCGGAAGAAATCAAAATCGCTTTGCAGACCGCCGCGTTCCGCGCCGTTGATTACGCACAAAAGAACTACATAAAATCGCCGACATTTTATAAAGTGGGCGGCGTAAAGATATTCCGCGACGCGGTTTACAGCCGGTTACGGCCGGTTTTTCAGGCGGATCACCGATATTACAAACAGCACGGTCTTTATGATTTTCCCCAGAAAAATTACAAATGGCGGATGATTAACAGCACCTTGATTCTGCTGCTTAAAATTCCGCTCGTGCGCAAAGAATTTTTAAAACGCATGAAAGTGGAAATGACCAGGCATTTTGATAGATATATAAAGAAACCAAAATAAATATAAATATTCTCTTAAATCAGGGAGGGGACATGAAAATAAAAGATGCAGTTGCTGTCGTAACAGGCGGAGCGTCGGGTCTGGGTGAAGCCACGGTTATGGCATTGGTAAAACATGGAGCAAAAGCCGCGATAATCGATATTGATGCCGAAAGAGGTGAGAAAGTCGCGGCGGCGTGCGGCGCGGGAAACGCCATCTTTATAAAAACGGACATAACCAGCGATACGGATGTTGGGCAGGCCGTAAAGAAAACCGTGGATACCTTCGGTAAACTCAGTGTCGCCGTAAACTGCGCGGGCGTTGCCAATCCGGGAAAGATTTTAAGCAAAAAAGGCGTCTTGCCGCTTGAAGCTTTCAATAAGGTATTGCAGATAAATCTTGTCGGCACCTTCAATCTTATCCGGCTGGCCGTCGAGCAGATGAATAACAACACGCCGAACGAAGCGGGAGAAAAAGGCGTGATTATTAACACCGCTTCCGCCGCCGCCACTGACGGCCAGATCGGCCAGGCGGCCTACAGTGCGTCCAAAGCCGGTGTTGTGGGAATGACTCTGCCCATCGCGCGTGAATGCGGCGATTACGGTATCAGGGTGGCGACAATCGCCCCGGGGCTTTTCAGCACCCCGATGATGGCCAGTCTGCCCGCTTCGGTAAAAGAGGTGATGGTCGCGACCGTTCCTTTCCCGCACCGCTTGGGAGAGCCGGCCGAATACGCCATGCTGGTTTTGCACATTATCGAAAACACGATGCTCAACGGCTGCTGCATCAGACTGGACGGCTCGCTGCGCATGCCGCCAAAATAAGGTTTTATTAAAAATATTTATGACAAAGGCTAAATCTGAAAATCAGAATATCTATAATGGAAGGGCGTTAATTGCCGATCCCATTCACCAGTACGCCCTTTTTACCGTGCCGGAAGAAACTACTGTTTCTGAAATTACGGAAAAAGACCTGATTGATTCACCATGGATGCAGAGGCTGCGCAGAATATTTCAGCTGCAGAGCGCGCGTTGGGTTTATCCGGCGGCGGAGCACACGCGTTTTCAGCATTCCATCGGAACAATGCACGTGGCCGGAGAATTCGCCAAAAGCGTTTATCCTGGTTTGCGCGCCGTCTGCAAAGAAGTGCCTTCACAAAATTATATAGAAGAGCTGATGCGCCTTGCCGGACTTCTGCATGATGTGGGACACGGCCCTTACGGCCATTTTTTTGACGATAATTTTTTAAGCGTCTGGGGCATCACGCATGAAGTGGTCGGGCAGAATATTATCGTTTGTAAAATGGGTAATGAAATCGAGCGTATCCGGCGTTCTCCTTCCGGAGAGTTTGGGCGTGGCGAGAAAATGGACGCCCGCTTAATCGCTTATCTTATTAAAATGCCGGAAGGTAAGAAAGACATTGAACAGCCGAGGTGGCTGGCGATGCTGAGGCAGCTTTTTTCCGGGGTTTATACCGTGGACAATCTCGATTATGTGCAGCGCGACGCCTACATGACGGGCTTTTCTCTGGACATGGTGGATATTCCACGCCTGCGTT
>DHGA01000105.1 GCA_002402545.1 Syntrophaceae bacterium UBA4810 | reverse complement strand
TCCCGTTTCCATCCCGTCGCGTTTGATATCAGTGTAAACGATAGCCTTTATTCCGCGGTTTTCAAAACGTCGGGCAAGGTCAACCGCTTTTTTTTGTGTTTTTTGCGTCCAGCCTTGCACTGCCACATTGCCGTCAAGCGCGTCTATCCCCAATATAATCCTGCCGGGATATTTTTTACCGGCCTGAAAAATAATTTCTTCGTTTTGCAGGGCCGCCGTGCCCAGAATAACCGCGCCGACGCCGTTTTGCAGGTAGAAATCAATTGTTTTTATGTCACGGATGCCCCCGCCTATCTGAATGGGGACATTGACTTCTTTGGCTATCTGCAAAATTATTTGCGCGTTTTTTGGCAGGCCGGCAACTGAACCGTCGAGATCAACCACGTGAATCAGTTGAGCGCCTTTTCGCGCCCATGCCGCCGCTGTTTGGACGGGATCGTCAGCATAAATGGTAACGCGGTCAAAATCACCCTGAGCTAGCCTCACGCATTTTCCATCTTTAATATCGATTGCCGGAATAATAATCAATTAAATACTCCATAAATAAACAAAGCGAAACCACAATGAGATGATTCCGCAAGGGGGAAATTGTTTCCTAAACGGTAATTTTCTAACGCGCAAAACCGGGAAATTTTTTAAAAATCTCATCCATGCCTTGCTTGGAAAGCTGTTCGGCAGTAAGCCATTTGCCCCCGCCTCTGAAAAATGAAGATATCTGGAATAAATCTTCCATCAGGGATTTTTGTGTTTTATCAAAAAGCCCTCTCCATATTATGCTTTTGTCAGAAGGATTTACCATGTAAATTTCATAAGCGACGGAAGCGGGCTGCTTTACAGAGTAGTCATATCCTACCCTTTCCGTATAGCGATAAATATAACCCACGGCCAGAATATCCGCCCCTGTCTCCTGACCGACCTTGTTTAAAACATCCAGCAGGGGTTTGCGTAGGGATTCAGCAGCAACTCTTTTATAAACAGCCTGCAGTCTTTCTGAAGGCAATACGCGCACTTCTTTAAATTCGCCAAGCTTGTTTATAAAAATATTTTCGACTATCTTTTCTGCGCCTTCCTGAATTTTTCCCGCGACGGAAGCGCTGGTGCAAAGCGGGCAAACAACGGCACTTTCCAAACCCTCGCCGGGTATCAGCACCTCAAAAGATATAACGCCTAATGATACAGTTGATTTTACGTTCAGTGCCTCTGATTCTGTTGAGTAGGAGTTAAAAGAAAAAGATAGCAAAAGAGCAAGAACAAACGCGCCGGCCAGGATTAATTTTTTCCGATTATAGTTTAACAATTTTCTACCTCGCTTTCTCGAGACTTCCTTTGGTGGAAAGAACTCCAACAACTTTTTTGTTGACTTCAACAGCTCCTCTGAGTGCTTTGGCAAAAGCTTTAAAAACCGCTTCGATTATGTGGTGGCTGTTGCTCCCGTACAATAGATTTATATGCAGCGTTATGCCGCTGTGATCCGTAAAGGCCTTGAAAAATTCTTTAACCAAAGCGGGATCGAATCCTCCAATTTTTCGGCGCGCGTATTTAACATTGTAAATCAAATACGGGCGGCCGGAAATATCCAAATCCACGCGGCATAAACATTCATCCATCGGAACGCATGCCGAGCCATAACGGTTAATGCCAGCTTTTTTGCCCAGCGCCTTTTCCACGGCTTGGCCTAGACAAATACCCAAATCCTCTACCAAGTGGTGATCGTCAATCTGCGTGTCTCCCTTGCTCTTGATAATCATCTGGAAAAAACCGTGCCTGGCCAAAAGCTCCAGCATGTGATCAAAAAAAGGTATTGTTGTGACAATTTTACTGCCGGCAGCTTTGTCCAGGTCAATTTCGAGCTGTATATTCGTTTCTTTTGTCTTGCGGATAATTTTTGCTTTTCTTGCCATATGTGCGCCTTTATCCTTAAACAACTTTGTTCAAAGGGTATTCAATTATGCCTTCGGCACCCGCTTCCAGAAGAAGAGGTATTAATTCTCTCATGCCTTTCGCGTTTACAATTGATTCCACGGCATACCATTCCTGCGAAGAGAGGCTCGCTACCGTGGGCGATCTCAACGAAGGAATCAAAGACATCACCTTTTCCAAATTTTCTTTGGAAACATTCAGCTTCAGCCCGACTTTTCCCATAGCCTGCAGAGAGCCGACCAGCATCGTTTTAATCTGCTCTATTTTCTTACGTTTCCAGGGGTCTTCCCAGGCGGCGCAATTGGCAATAAGCTGTGTGTTGGTTTTCATCAGCTCGTGGATAATCCTTAGCTTATTCGCTTTTATTGTGGAACCGGTTTCCGTTACTTCCACCACCGCGTCCACCAGGCCTTCCACGACTTTTGCTTCTGTTGCGCCCCAGGAAAATTCTACCTGCACATTTATTTTTTTTTCGGCGAAATATTTTTTTGTAAAATTAACCAGTTCTGTGGATATTTTTTTCCCTTCCATGTCTTCAATTTTTTGATAAGGCGAATCGCCTCGCACGACAAGCACCCAGCGCGCCTGCCGCATAGAAACTTTGGAGTAAATAAGATCCTGCACAACAACGACATCAGAAGCGTTTTCCATAATCCAGTCTATTCCGGTAAGCCCCAAATCCAGCGTGCCGTCTTCGACGTAACGCGACATTTCCTGCGCGCGCACAAGCGAACAGGTCATTTCCGAATCATCAATATCGGGAAAGTAACTGCGGCTGTCATAAGTTATACGCCAACCGGCCTTTTTAAAAATATCTACAGTATTTTCTTCCAGGGAACCCTTGGGAATTCCCAGTTTTAAAACCTTCATTTATATACTTCCTTGGGATCAAAAATTTTTTCTCCTACGACAACGAAATCCTTGCCTTCCAGTTTGCGGTAAAAGCAGGACTTGTAACCTGTATGACACGCCGCCTTTCCGATTTGTTCAACCTGGAGCAATATGGTGTCGTTATCGCAATCGATAAAAATATTCTTAACCAGCTGAAAATTGCCGGAAGATTCTCCTTTTATCCAGAGGGTCTGGCGTGATCGGCTCCAATAAGTCGCCTTGCCGGTCTGCATAGTCTTTTCCCAGGAGGGCTTGTTCATATAGGCGAGCATAAGGACTTCGCCGGATTCAGCATCCTGGGCAATAGCGGGGATTAAGCCATCCCCTTTGGCAAAATTAGGTTCAGTCATTTTATCCATTTGTCTTTATTAGTTAAATCATATTTAATTGATGAATTGCTTTAAATCAAGAAATATTTTTATCCTGAATTATCGCGTATTTCTGTCTTGCTTCCTATTTCTTTTCATGCTACTAAAAATGCAAAACAATACGCGTTAATTGATCAGTTTTCAGGAGGTCTGCTTATGTCTTTGCTAATCGGAGGCGTTATTTCCGCCATCATCGGATTGATCAGCCTTATTTTCTGGTGGGGCGATTTTATGACTATAGTAAAAGGAGCTTTTCCCATTTGCCTTCTTCTAGGGGGTGCGTTGGCTGTTTATGTGGGCATTGATGAAATGCAGGAAAAAGTTAATGAAGATAAGCTGAGTCAGGCAGAAAAATTGGAAAAAGTCCGGCAAGAAGCTGAAATTGCCAAAGCCGAGGCGGAAAAATACAAGGAAGAACTCAGTAAATTAAAGGAAAAGAAATAATCATACTTTTACTTAGTTGATTGGTTTAAAATTTATTTAAATTGATTTTTTATCTGATGTTATGGTCATTGCTCTTAAGCGCACACAATATGTGTGCGCTTTTTATTTGATTCTTTGCTGCCCTCGCCATACCCAAGTATTTAATTTAACATGCAATTTTTTAATATAAGTTTTTATAGACAAGAAATTGTTTGTGATATTTTAAGTAAATATATAATAAAATATTACAAAATATTACCTATATATCTTAATTATTTTTTACAAATTACCGATATAATTATAACTGAACGCGATTTCGTGAGCATTTGGCGCGCTTTCATGGAGGGCAAATTCGGCTGTCTAAATTTTTATCAGGCACTCATTTTCCGAATTTTAATAGGGCTGTAATAATGCTGTAATAAATCTTCTCTATATTCTTTGCGCATTGGAAATTTGAAAATGCAACAAAGCCAAAAAAAATTTAAGTTTAGGAGGAAAAAATGAAGAGATTTTGGTTAATTATGCTAACGCTGGGGCTGATTACAGCTTTCAGCACAACAGTGTTTGCCGCGGATGTAAAGTTCAGCGGCCAGTTTTACGTGGCGGGAATGTATGTGGATCAGACGTCGCTGATGAAAGACGCCACGGGGTATCCTTCCACCGCTTTTTATTTTCAGCGCCTGCGAGTGCAGACGGAATTTATTGTTTCACCGGCGTTGAAACTGGTCACGCGCTTCGACGCGATGGAAAGAGCCTGGGGCGCCCCGAGAAGCGCGGCAGGTACAGCGCTGGATGTTGATTCGGCCGGAACAGTGGCGGAAAATGAAAACATTGCTTTTGACTGGGCCTATATCAACTACAAAGCTCCCATTGGTGTTTTTAACGTAGGTATCATGAACAAAGGCACAACCGGAACCGCTTTCGGCAATAATATTCAGCCGGCAGCCAGAATAAAATACGCCTATACCTACGGGCTGGTATTTGTCGAAGCTCAAATCAGCAAGCTTGAAGAAAATAGCCGGACGGCTAAAAATCTAACTGCTGACTGGACAGACGCTGATCGTGATGAATACGGTATCGAAGCCGCCTATTCCTGGAAGGGCGGCAAAGCAGGCGTGAATGTCACCTATAACCGCCGCGCCGAATTTAAGCTATTAACGCCATCTTACAAAAGGGTTTATTGGCAAGCTGTGCCTTACGCGATGGCTAAAATTGGCCCCGTTGCCCTCGAGGCGGAACTGGGCTATGTGACAGGGAAACAAAACGATTATGATAACGGAACAGCCGACGTTAAAATGACCGGTTTGTCCGCGTACCTTGATGCGCTGGCTGATTTCGGCATGTTCTACGCAGGAGGCACCTTTGCCTATGTTTCCGGAGATGATCCCGGCACCACCGATAAAAGTGAGGGTGGTACGCTTACAGGCGGGCGCGACTGGAATCCCTGCCTGATTCTTTTCAGTTATAATGATACCTACCGCTGGGTAGGTCCCATCAGAGGTCATCATGCCAGCTCCACCGGTGATGTAAACAATGCTATGGCAAATGCGTTTTTCTATCAGGGCAGAGTAGGCGTGCGTCCGATTGCTGATTTGAACATTATGGCTTCTCTTGCTTACGCCTATGCGGACAAAAAACCTTCCCTCTATCTGGAAAAGGACTACGGTATCGAATTTGATGTAACCGCAACCTATAAGATAACCAGCAATCTCACCTATATGTTGGGCGCGGGTTATTTCTGGACGGGCGATTATTTTAAAGGCACTGGCGCCGCCAATCAAGTCCAAGATAACTTTATGGTCATCAATAAGCTGACATTGACTTTCTAGTTTAGAAGACTCTTTCTCTGAAAGAAATTAATCCCCGGAAGGGCAGGCAACTTCCGGGGATTTTTTTATCACAAATGCAAATAATATTTATTTGGCGTTCTTTTTCATGATTGATTGATAGACGGGAAGTAGAATCATGATAAAACAAAGTATCAGCGCCGTGAACGCACCGTAAAAAACAGCCTGCGTCGCTTCATTGTTTCCTCCTTGGTGGTTATCGCCGCGCCGATATTGTCTCAAAAAACTAATTTTAATCTAATTATGAATCTTTTGTTTTTTTCGCCTGGTTATGATCTCCCAAAGCATCAGGAAGGCGCCGACAGTAATGGCGGAATCAGCAACGTTGAATGCCGGCCAGTGCCAGCTGCCGATATAGAAATCCAGAAAGTCCACAACAGCGCCGAATCTGATGCGGTCAATCAGGTTGCCCACGGCGCCGCCGAAAATAAGAGATAGAGACAAAATGATCAAAAATGGCTCATTTTCGCTTTTTACGATGTAGTAAATAATCAGCGCCATGGCCAAAAGCGTGATGCCGATGAAAAAAGCGTAGCGGAAAAGTTCGGGCATGTCCGCCAAAAATCCAAAAGCCGCGCCTGGGTTCATTACATATACAATATTGAAAAACCCGTCGATAACCTTGTGTGTTCCATACATGAAAAGTTTTTTGGTGATGACTGATTTGGTGATTTGGTCCAGGATAATAATGACCGACGCGCAGACGATAAAAAAAGCCAGATTTTTCTTCATCAGAATACCCTCACGCAAGGTTATAGATTTACGAGGCAGCGTTCACACGCTTTTGGATGATTTTTGTCTTTTCCTAAAGATTCAGAGTACACCCAGCAACGTTCGCATTTTTCACCGCGCGCCTTTTCCACGCCGACAACCAGTCCTTTTATTTCTTCGCTTTTATAAGGATTGGCGATTTGATTTTCCGGAACAATTTGCAATTGCGAGATAATCAGCAACGCCCGTAAGTCTTCCATGTGGCTTTCAAAAAGGTTTTTCATCTTTTCCGGCGCGGCGATGCTGACGCGCGCGTCCAGCGAATGACCGATTACTTTATCTTTTCTGGCCTGCTCAAGCGCCTTGGCAATTTCCGCGCGGGCGTCAATCATTGTTTTCCACGTATCACCCAAAGAGGGATTTGAATAACGCTCATCTGCCCGCGGCAGGCGCGCCAGATGAATACTCGCTTCTTTTTCTTTCCAGGCGGGCATTGCCTTCCAGATTTCTTCCGCGGTAAAGGTGGAAATAGGCGCCAAAAGCCGCGTCATTGCTTTTAAAATAATGAATATCGCGCTCTGGCCGGAACGCCGCGCCACAGAGCCAGCTTTTGTTGTGTAGAGCCGGTCTTTTAAAACATCAAGATAAAGAGCACTCAAATCCACGGTGCAGTAATTATACAGAGTGTAGAAAACAACATGGAACTGATAACGATCGTAGGCGTCGCCCACTCTTTTGATGATTTCCTGAAGGCGGTGCAGCGCCCACTTATCCATTTCTTCCATTTTTTCGTAAGCGATTAAATCTTTATCGGGATCAAAATCATAAAGATTGCCCAAGATAAATCTTCCGGTATTGCGGATGCGGCGGTAGGCCTCCACGAGGCGTTTGAGAATTTCTTCGGAGATGCGGATATCGTCAGTATAATCTTCGGCGGCAACCCAAAGCCTGAGAATTTCCGCGCCGTATTTTTCAATGACTTCCTGGGGTTCGATGGTGTTGCCGATGGACTTGGACATCTTTTTTCCTTCGCCGTCCACCACAAAGCCGTGCGTCAGAACGCTCAGGTACGGCGCGCGGTTTCTTGTGCCCACCGATTCCAAAAGCGACGAATGAAACCAGCCGCGGTGCTGATCGGAGCCTTCCAGATACATGTCCGCGGGCGAGCGCAGATCCG
>DHGA01000099.1:3373-6084 GCA_002402545.1 Syntrophaceae bacterium UBA4810 | reverse complement strand
TGCTCGGCGCGAAAGTCAAACCAAAAATGGATGAGATACGTGAATACGTGGACGCGCTGGAAGGCCTGGTAGATGACGAAATCTGGCCTCTGCCGAAATTCTGGGAGATATTGTTCATTAATTAATAAATTTTTCTGATGGAGGAGGCAAAAAAATGTCTCCTCCATCATTGATGTTGACTCTGTAAGCGAAAAAAGATAGAAGCGCCTGCCCGTTAAAGGCAACATGAAAAACCTTCTTTTCAGGTGGAGATAAATTTTTACATGCCCCTCTTAAATAAGCAACGCCGGGCGATTCTGGTTCTGGAGGACAAAAAAGTCTTCGAGGGTTTTGCTTTTGCGGGGGAGGGCGAAACCTTGGGCGAGGTCGTCTTCAATACCGGCATGACCGGTTATCAGGAAGTAATCACCGATCCGTCATATAAAGGCCAGATTGTCGCGATGACCTATCCGCTGGTGGGCAATTACGGCATCAATAATGAGGATATAGAATCGGCGGGCATCCATCTGGAAGGTTTTATCGTGCGGGAGTATCAGCCGCACCCCAGCAACTGGCGGATGACCAAAAGCCTCAAATCATTTCTCGAAGAAAGTGGAAAAATAGGCATGGAAGGCATCGACACGCGTGCGCTCACGCGACGTCTGCGCCTGGCCGGTTCCATGAAGGGCATTATCTCCACTGTGAACTTTAATGTGGATGAACTCTGGGAAAAAGTTAAGGCGTATCCGGGCCTGGTCGGGCGCGATCTGGTGCGAGAAGTGTCCTGCCAAAAGCCCTATCTTTGGTCAAGCGGCGCGCCGCGGGCGGATAAAATCCCCGCGAAAAAATCAGCAAAAAAACCGCGCGTGGTCGTTATCGACTGCGGCGTGAAATATAATATTTTAAGATTATTGGAGAAAAACGGCTGCGAAGTGGTTGTCCTGCCCGCGGCGATGAGCGCCAAAGACATTCTTTCTTATAATCCGGACGGTGTTTTATTGTCCAACGGCCCCGGTGATCCGGCGGCGCTTTCTTATATTGTTGCCACCGCCCGCGAAATTTTAGGCAAAAAACCTGTATTCGGCATCTGTCTGGGGCATCAGATTATCGGCCAGGCCATAGGCGGTTATACCCAAAAATTAAAGTTCGGCCATCACGGTATCAATCAGCCGGTAAAGAATCTGGAAACAGGCCGGGTGGAAATAACTTCCCAGAATCACGGCTTTGTTGTTGTGCCGGAATCGGTGGAAGGAAAAGCAAAAAAAACATTTACCAATCTTAACGACGCGACATCGGAAGGCATAAAGTTTGGCACAGCCATGAGTGTGCAGTATCATCCGGAGGCCGCTCCCGGGCCGCGCGATACGGAATATCTATTTGGGGAATTTGTCGCCATGATAAATAAACACAAGAGGGAAGCGTTGTGATTCTGATTATTGATTTTGGCTCACAGTACAATCAGCTTATCGCCAGACGCGTGCGCGAGCATCAGGTTTATTGTGAAATCGAGCCACCCGGTATCAGCATCGATGCCATAAAAGAACTCGCGCCTGAAGGCATTATTTTATCCGGCGGTCCGGCGAGTATCTACTCCAAAGGCGCGCCGCGCGTAGACCGCGCTATCTTCAATCTGGGCGTTCCGATTCTGGGCATCTGCTACGGCATGCAGTTTATGATGGAAACTCTGGGCGGCAAAGTCATTGGATCCAAAAAGCGCGAATACGGCTTTGCCGAACTTAATATAAAAGAGAAAAGCGGAATTTTTGCGGGTGTGGAAACAAAAACCCCCTGTTGGATGAGCCATGGTGATTCCGTAGGCCAGCTGCCGGAGGGATTTATTGCCACCGCCGTCACTGATAACACGCCGGTGGCGGCAGCTCAGGACACCTTTCGGCGTTTTTATGGCCTGCAGTTTCATCCGGAAGTCGCGCATACTAAAGAAGGCAAAAAAATACTCGCCAACTTTCTTTTTGAAATTTGCCGCTGCGAAAAATCCTGGTCGATGAAGTCGTTTATTGAGCATGCCGTCGATGATATTCGCGCCCAGGTGGGAAAAGAAAAAATCATTCTGGGGCTTTCCGGAGGTGTTGATTCATCCGTGGCGGCGGTGCTCTTAAATAAAGCCATCGGCCGTCAACTTACCTGCGTGTTTGTGGATAACGGTGTGCTGCGGGCGGGTGAAGCGACGCGCGTGATAGAGATGTTCAAAAAGCATCTGCGGATCAATTTGCGTTTTGCCCGTGCCGGGAAAATTTTTCTAAAAAAGTTAAAAGGTGTGACCGATCCGGAAAGAAAGCGCAAAATCATCGGCCGCACATTTATCGATATCTTCGACAAAGAAGCGCGTAAAATCAAGGGAGTGAAATTTCTGGCGCAGGGGACGCTTTATCCGGACCTGATAGAATCTCGTTCCGCCTTCGGCGGCCCTTCCGCGGTGATTAAATCGCATCATAATGTCGGGGGGCTCCCCAAAACGATGAAGCTCAAACTCATCGAGCCGCTTAAGCATTTATTTAAAGATGAAGTGCGCCTTCTGGGCAAAGAACTGGGCCTGCCCGATGATGTGATCTGGCGCCAGCCCTTCCCGGGGCCGGGTTTGGCTATCCGCATCATCGGCGAAGTCAACACTCAGCGCCTGAACGTCCTGCGCAAAGCCGATACAATTTTACTGGAGGAAATACGCGCGGCCAATCTTTACTACGAACTGTGGCAGTCCTTCACTATTTTGCTGC
>DHGA01000099.1:2697-3240 GCA_002402545.1 Syntrophaceae bacterium UBA4810 | reverse complement strand
ATCAGCTCCAAACCGCCCAGCACGATTGAATGGGAATAAAACCTTTCCCCTCGCGCCAGGGGAGGGGGAGGTCAGAGTGGCCCCTCTTCCTTCGATGGGAGAGGGGCAGGGTGAGGGTGATTAATAATTGTTCAAGTCCACAACAACAGCAAGAAATCTTAGAAAAAGATTGACAGACACAGAGCGTTTATTGTGGTCACAATTGAGAGCAAAACAAATTGAGGGATTTAAATTTAGACGGCAGGCACCTATCGGCAAATATATTGTAGATTTTGTTTGTTATGATCAGCGGTTGATAGTTGAAGTTGATGGCGGACAGCATTCGGAAAATGTGGATGAAGATAAAATAAGAGATAAATGGCTCAGGGAGCAAGGCTATAAAGTATTAAGATTCTGGAACAACGAAGTTTTAAAGAATATGGAGGGGGTATTAGAAACAATAAAAGATTCTTGCAAATATCCCCCTCCCCTGACCCCTCCCACGGGGGGAGGGGAAAGAAGTAAGTGAACCTTCGTTGTTCCCTCTCCCTTGATGGGAGAGGG
>DHGA01000099.1:0-2601 GCA_002402545.1 Syntrophaceae bacterium UBA4810 | reverse complement strand
TCAACAGCAATCCCGCCACCATCATGACCGACCCGGAAATGGCTGACCGAACTTATGTGGAGCCGATCACACCGGAGGCGGTGGAAAAAATCATCGCGAAAGAGCGGCCGGACGCGCTTTTGCCAACTTTGGGCGGTCAGACCGGTCTTAACACCGCCGTGGCTGTTGCCGAAAACGGAGTGCTGAAAAAATACAATGTGGAGATGATCGGCGCTTCTCTGGAAGTCATTCACAAAGCCGAAGACCGCGAGAAATTCCGCGCCGCCATGGAAAAAATCGGTTTGCGCGTGCCCAAAAGCGGATTTGCGCGCGGCATGGATGAAGTTCTGGACGTAGCCTCAGAAATCGGTTTTCCGATCATCGTGCGTCCGTCTTTTACGCTGGGCGGCACCGGCAGCGGCGTGGCTTACAACCGCGAAGAATTGATGCAAATCGCTAAAGCGGGGCTCGAGGCCAGCATGATTACCGAAGTCATGCTGGAGGAATCGGTGTTGGGCTGGAAAGAATATGAACTGGAAGTGATGCGCGACAAAGCAGATAATGTTGTTATCATTTGTTCGATAGAAAATTTTGACGCGATGGGCGTGCACACGGGGGAATCGATTACTGTAGCTCCGGCGCAGACGCTCACGGACCGTGAATATCAGGTAATGCGCGATGCCGCGATTGCGATCATGCGTGAAATCGGCGTGGAAACAGGTGGCTCCAACGTGCAGTTTGCCGTTCATCCGCAGACCGGCGAGATGATCGTGGTGGAGATGAATCCGCGCGTCTCGCGATCTTCGGCACTGGCCTCCAAGGCCACGGGTTTTCCCATCGCCAAAATCGCCGCGAAGCTTGCCTGCGGTTACACGCTCGACGAGATTTCCAACGACATCACGCGCGAAACAATGGCTTCTTTTGAGCCGACCATCGATTACTGCGTGGTGAAAATCCCGCGCTGGACTTTTGAAAAATTTCCGGAGACGGAAGATTTTCTGACCACTTCCATGAAATCGGTGGGCGAAACAATGTCTATCGGCCGCACTTTTAAGGAAGCTCTGCAAAAAGCTATCCGTTCGCTGGAAATCGGCCGGTTCGGTTTCGGTCAAAAACTGCCGGAAGACACCATGCAGCGCCGGGCGCTCATCAAGGCGAAACTTATCCGGCCGAACTCCTTGCGGCTTTTTTACACGGCTGGGGCGTTGCGCGAAGGTTTTTCCGTGGATGAAGTTTATGAAATGACAAAAATCGATCCCTGGTTTTTGCATCAGATTGCCGGCATTCTTGCCGCCGAAGATGAGCTGAAAAAATCCGCTCCGGACGCCGGGCTTTTACGCGCCGCCAAGCAGATGGGTTTCTCCGATCGTGCTCTGGGCGCTCTTTGGAATAAAAGCGAAACAGAGATTCGGGACTGGCGGGCGCGAGAAAAGATATTTCCGGTTTACAAGCTTGTCGATACATGCGCGGCGGAATTTGAGGCCTACACTCCTTATTACTATTCCACCTACGAACAGGAAAACGAGACGAGACCATCGAGCAAAAAGAAAGTGGCCATTATCGGCGGCGGCCCAAACCGCATCGGCCAGGGTATTGAATTTGATTACTGCTGCGTGCACGCTTCGTTTGCCCTGCGTGAAGAAGGCGTGGAAAGTATTATGATCAATTCCAATCCGGAAACGGTCAGCACCGATTACGACACATCGGACAAATTGTTTTTCGAGCCGGTAACGCTCGAAGATGTTTTGCACATTATCCAGACGGAAAAACCGGATGGTGTTATTGTTCAGTTCGGCGGCCAGACGCCGCTGAATCTCGCCCGCGGTTTGGAAGCGGCGGGTGTGCCGATTATCGGCACAACACCTGATGCCATTGACCGCGCGGAAAACCGCGACCGCTTTCAGGAAATCGTGCACAAACTTAAGCTTAATCAGCCGGACAACGACACGGCTATGGATGTGGAAAAAGCGCTGCAGGCGGCGGCGAGAATCGGCTACCCGGTTTTGGTGCGTCCCTCCTACGTGCTGGGCGGCCGCTCCATGGAAATCATCTATGATCCGGAAACGCTCAAAAGCTTTATGGCCAAGGCGCTTCTGGTATCGCCGGGACATCCGATTCTAATTGATAAATTTCTGGAAGACGCCATCGAAGTGGATGTGGACGCGCTTTCCGACGGAACAACAACCGTTGTAGCCGGTATCATGGAGCATATTGAAGAGGCTGGTATTCATTCGGGTGATTCCGCCTGTATTCTGCCGCCGGTAACGATTCCGGAAAACATTATCACTCTCATTGAAGAACAAACCAAAATGCTGGCTCGCGAGCTGGGCGTTGTGGGTCTTATGAATATTCAGTATGCGATTAAAGACGGCAAGCTCTATGTGCTGGAAGTGAACCCGCGCGCCTCGCGCACCGTGCCGTTTGTCAGCAAAGCCATCGGCGTGCCGTTGGCGAAACTCGCCACCAAAATTATGCTGGGCAAAACCCTGCCGGAGCTGGGCTTTACCAAAAGAATTATCCCCAAGCATGTGTCTGTCAAAGAAGCGGTTTTCCCCTTCAATCGTTTTCCTGAAGTCGATATTCTTTTGGGGCCGGAGATGAAATCCACCGGCGAGGTCATGG
>DHGA01000065.1 GCA_002402545.1 Syntrophaceae bacterium UBA4810 | reverse complement strand
CGCCATGATATTGATTTGATTGTTGACAGATTGGTGATGAAAGAAGGAATAAGGAAAAGGTTACGTGATTCTCTGGAAATCGCCTCCTTCCGCGGTGACGGGTTGGTGAGGATAGTTACCGGCTCCGGAGAAGAAACTCTTTTTTCTGAAAAATATTCCTGCCCCGATTGTTCCATTAGTATATCGGAACTGGCGCCAAGAATATTTTCATTCAATAGCCCCTATGGCGCCTGTCCTGATTGTAATGGTTTGGGTTCACGCATGCGTTTTACCGTAGATCTGGTCGTTCCGGACGCGGGGCTTTCCTTGCGGGGAGGCGCTATCGCTCCTTGGGCGTCGCGCACATCCCTTTATTACCACAACATGCTGGACGCTTTATCAAAGCATTACGGTTTTGATATCAACACGCCTTTCAATAAACTTCCCGAAAAGATAAAAAAAGTTCTTCTTTACGGATCGGGGACGGAAAACATAAAATTTTATTACGACCATTCCGGCAAAAGGTATTTTTCGCAGCGTATTTTTGAAGGTGCTATCAGGCAGTTAGAGCGCCGTTGGCGGGAAACAACTTCGACGGCGGTGCGCAATGATCTTTCGCGGTATATAGATTTAAGCGCCTGTGAAACCTGCCAGGGGGCAAGGCTCAAAAAAGAAAGCCTGGCTGTTACCGTGGGAGGGAAAAATATTTATGAGCTTTGTCAAATGTCCATCCGCGAATGTCACGAATATTTTGAAAAGCTTGACCTGAGGCAGCAGGAAAGTCTTATCGCGGAAAGAGTTCTCAAGGAAATAAAAAGCCGGCTGCAGTTTCTCCTCAATGTGGGCATGGATTATTTAAATTTGGCCAGAGCCACGTCAACTTTGTCCGGCGGAGAAAGCCAGCGGATACGACTGGCAACGCAGATTGGCTCAGGATTGATGGGGGTTTTGTATGTTCTTGATGAGCCAACCGTTGGCCTTCATCAAAGGGATAACCTGCGGCTTATCGATACTCTGAAAAAACTGCGTGACATGGGTAATACAGTTCTGGTTGTGGAGCACGACGCCGAAATGATGGAGGCGTGCGATCATATTGTGGATATGGGGCCGGGTGCCGGCATGCATGGCGGCCATATAGTTTTTCAGGGCACGGCGCGGGAAATATTGGCGAGCGAGGAGTCGCTAACCGGCAGATACTTGTCAGGTAAAGAATCCATAGCCATGCCGGAAAAAAGACGGGCGCATAAAGGCCGGCATATAATTTTGGAAGGCGCAAGTGAAAACAATCTGAAAAATATTGATATAAAAATACCGGTCGGAATATTTACGGCGGTAACGGGGGTTTCCGGTTCGGGAAAGAGCACGATGGTTGTCGAAACCCTTTATAAAGTCGTGTCCAGGCGTTTGAACCAGCACCGCGGCTCTATGGGAAAAATAAAAAAGGTCAGAGATCTGGGCGATATCGAAAGAGTAATTTTGATTAATCAGCAGCCAATCGGCCGCACGCCGCGCTCCAACCCGGTAACCTACACGGGAGTGTTTTCATTTATCCGCGATTTGTTTACATCTCTTCCTGAATCGCGTGTTCGCGGCTATAAGCCCGGCCGTTTCAGTTTTAACGTGAAAGGCGGCCGGTGTGAATCCTGCGAGGGCAACGGCCTGATTAAAATAGAAATGCATTTTCTGCCGGATGTTTATGTGACCTGTGATGTTTGTCAGGGTAAAAGATTTAATGCAGATACTCTTGATGTTAAATACAAAGATAAAAGTATTGCCGATGTTCTGGATATGACGGTAAGCCAGGCGTTGATGTTTTTTTCCAACATTCCGTCAATTAAAGCGCATCTACAATTACTTTCAGATGTTGGTTTGGGTTATATTCGCTTGGGGCAGTCGGCGACCACCCTTTCCGGCGGCGAGGCGCAGAGAATAAAACTGGCACGGGAGCTGGGCAAGAAAACGAACAGTAACACCCTGTATATTCTGGATGAGCCGACTATCGGCCTGCATTTTGCGGACATTCAAAAATTGCTGGACGTGCTCAAAAGGCTGGTTGATATGGGTAACACCATGGTTGTTATCGAGCATAATCTGGATGTCATCAAATGCGCGGATTATATAATCGATATGGGTCCGGAAGGCGGTCCGGAAGGCGGGCGCATTATAGCTTCAGGAACGGTAGGCGAAGTAGCGAGGGAAGAAAAATCGGCAACCGGCCAGTTTCTGAGGAAGATTCTTTAAGCCCGCCACAAACCAAAGCAAGTCTATATTTACATATCATCACGGACAAATCGCGGGAAATCCTTAAGAAAATTAAAACTGTTTAAATCTTGACAATAGCGCGCTAAAGGTTCAAAATATTTAGAAGCGGTGATCTCGAGAGGTAAGGATATATGAATGTACCCCAGACAGAACCACTGAAGCACAGGCATTCGATATTAATTGTTGATGATGAAGAATCCATTTTGAATGCCTTCAGGCGGATTCTCGCTGATGAAGATTATGAAATCCATACTGCGAGCGATGGGCAGGAAGGTCTGAATAAACTGCGCGTGGCGCAAAAACCTTTTTCTCTTATTATTTCTGATCAAAGAATGCCGGTAATGAACGGCGTGCAGTTTTTTGCCGCAGCCAAAGATATTTTTCCCGATGCCGTCCGCATACTGCTTACCGGTTACGCCGATACCGACGCGATAATCGACGCCATAAATAAAGGCGGTATCCATCTTTATTTCACCAAGCCCTGGCGCGAGGAGGAACTGCTCGTGCAGATCAAACAATCACTTTATAAAAACGAACTGCTGATGGAGAACAAGCGCCTCATCGAGCTGATTAAAAGGCAAAACGATGAACTTCTGAATCTCAACAAGACCTTGGAAGAGAAAGTAAGACAAAAGACCAGCGATCTCATGGCTAAGGCGGAAGAACTGAAAGCCAGCTACGAAAAAGTACAGATTATTCTGGATGGCACAGTCAAGACTATGTCCAAGATAGTGGAAACGCGCGATCCTTATACTTCCGGCCATGAGGTTATGGTGGCGGTGATTTCCTGTAAAATCGCCAAGGAAATGAAACTGCCGCTGGAACAGATTGAGGCAATTCATATTGCCGCCACTTTGCATGATATCGGAAAAATATCCGTGCCTTCGGAGATACTGACAAAACCCGGGCGTCTGACCGAGCTGGAGATGGAAATAATAAAAACGCATTGCCGTGTCGCCTATGATATTCTCAAAACGATCAATTTTCCCTACCCGATTGCCGATATTGTTTTACAGCATCACGAAAGAATTGACGGATCCGGTTATCCGCAGGGATTAAAAGGCGATAAAATATTACTTGAAGCGCATATAATCGCTGCGGCAGATGTTATTGAAGCAATGGCTTCCCATCGTCCTTATCGTCCGGCGCAGGGTGTGGAAATTGCCATGGAAGAAATTGTAAAGAATAAGGCAAAGCTGTATGATAGCAATGTTGTTGATGCCTGTATGAGGATATATAAAGCTGAAGGCGAAAGAGCATTTCTGCAGGGCGCGAATTCTATGTTCGAGGCGAAGCCCCCTTCAATGTCTGAAATGTAAGTTCTGATAAATATAATTATTTTCGTTCACCAAAAATCGCCCGGCCGATACGCACAATAGTCGCTCCTTCTTCAATTGCTACCTCAAAATCGTCCGTCATGCCCATAGAAAGCTCATCCATCATTACGTGGGGAATTCGTGTTTCGGATATTTGCCGGCTGATTTCTTTCAGGGCGCGGAAATACGGGCGTGAATCTTCAGGATTGTCGGAGAAGGGAGGCATGGTCATTAATCCGCGCACAGAAATATTCTCCAGTGCGGAAAATTGCTTTACCAGATTTATCGCGTCCGGGGCGGCAATACCACTTTTTGTCTGCTCGCCGCTGACGTTTACTTCAATGAGCACGTCGATTTTATATCCCGCAAGCCTAGCTCTTTTATCTAATTCCTGCGCTAATTCCATGCGGTCCACCGACTGGACACAGTTAAAAAGATGAACAACATACTTGGACTTGTTCGTCTGCAAATGGCCGATCATGTGCCACTGGACATTTTTTTCAAGTGTGGCAATTTTATCTTTTGCTTCCTGAACATAATTTTCACCAAACAAGGTAATACCCGCGTCGATGGCTTCTTTAACGTGCCCGGCCGCAACGGTTTTGGTTACCGCCATCAGTTTTATTTCGCCCGGGTCACGGCCAGCGCGCGCCGCGGACAAAGCGATGCGTTTTTTTATTTCATCAATATTCGCGGCAATGTTTTTATTCATTATCGGGTCACCTGAAACTTATCACGCCGAGAGTTTTGAATTCTTCCAGCACTTCACAAAGCGGCAGGCCGATAACATTCGTGTATGAGCCGCGCACTGATTTAATGAAAGAAGCCCCTTTTTCCTGCGCGGCGTAGCCGCCCGCTTTATCGTAAGGTTCTTTAGACGATATATACCATTTTATTTCATCGGGAGAGATGTTTTTAAAACTAACGGCTGATTGAATAACGAGTGTTCTGCTGATTGATGAAGCGGCGCGGGTGATAGTAAACGCGGTATGGACTTTATGCGTGCGGCCGCTCAGTTTTTGGAGCATCTTTTTTGCCTGAGCTTTATTTTCCGGCTTCCCCAGAATTTGGCCATCGATTACCACGATAGTATCCGCACCCAACACCCATGCATCAGGATATTTTTCAGAAATAATCTTCGCTTTGCTTTGGGCGAGCCTCCGGGCGTGCTGGTTCGGAGTTTCTCCGTTTAGATAAATTTCATCAAGATGAGCGGGAACGGTTTTAAACTTCAGGCCGACAGAGCTTAACAGTTGTTTGCGGCGCGGTGAGGCGGAAGCCAAAATAATTTGTTGTTTTAAGTACATAGGCATGAACTCATTTTTTATGATTTAATCTTCAGGATTTTATCACAGATTAAATTTTAACTGTCAATTATAAATTATGTTTGCATGTGAACAATATTGGCGTTATTATTAAAATCTTAGAGGTGTTCGATGAAAAAAATATTTACAATACTTTTAACCGCGGTCTTTGTGCTGATTTTCTCCACCACGGTATTTGCGGAAGAACGCATCGTGCAACTGAATATACCGGGTTGTGGCGCGTGAGGCGCTTCAAACAGGATAGGTTCTATCCTGAAAAAAGTAAAAGGCGTTAATAAATATAGTTTCAAAGAAAACGATATGGTGATGGTTACTTTTGATGATGAAATTGTCACCATCGATGATATTTCTAAAGCGCTCAATAAAGGAGGCTACCCAATAAAGGGAAAGCCCCGGTATTTGGAATAAACTCAAAGATATTTCTTCTTTTTTTTCGTCTCCAGTTTTTCAACTATTATTTTTACATCCTGTGAAAAGCCTTTTTTGCAGATAAGCAAAGAGTCATTTGTTTCTACCACAATTAAATCTGTTGCTCCCACCACGGCAACAAGCTTTTTCGGGCTGTGGATCAGACAATTAATTGAGCCTTCAAAAATCGCGTCAGTGCCGCCGGTTATGGCGTTTCCTTGATCGTCTTTGTTTGCCAGCTCGTATACCGCGTCCCAACTGCCGACGTCGTTCCAGCCGAAATCCGCGGGCAGGACAAAAACATTGTCCGCTTTTTCCATTACGCCGTAATCGATGGAAACAGAGGGCAGCTTTTTGTAAACATCCGCTACAGTTTTTGCTTCGTGTGATTTACCCAACGCGTTTTTTATTTTCATTAGACCAACATGCAGATCGGGAAGAAATTTTTCTATTTGATTAAGAATAGCCGATGTTTTCCAGAAAAACATACCGCTGTTCCAATAGAATCTGCCGCTTTGCACAAAGGATCGCGCCATATTTTCATCCGGCTTTTCACGGATAGAGCGGACACGGAAAATATCTCTGCCGGCTACTTTCCCGCCGGAATCCCCCTGCTCGATATATCCAAAACCGGTTTGCGGGCTGTCCGGCTTTATGCCGATTGTGACCAGGGCGTCGCGTTTCGCCGCCTGAACCGCGGCAGAGATTACTTTGCGGTATTCATCAGGATTGCCGATGGCGTGGTCTGCCGGCAGCACCGCCATGATTTTGTTGCCAGCTTTCTTTTGTATGTGCAGCGCCGCCAGTCCGATGCAGGCGGCGGTATTTTTCCCTTCCGGTTCAATGATTATGTTTTTCAAGGGTATTTTAGGGAGCTGTTTGCTCAGTTCGCGGGCGTGTTTTTTTCCGGTAACGATTAAAATATTTTTTGTTTCAAATATTGGCCTGATGCGGTCAACTGTTTCCTGGATGATGGTTTTTTCCCCTGTTATATCCAGTAAATGTTTAGGCTTTTTTTCCCTGCTGCGCGGCCAGAATCTTGTTCCTCTGCCGCCGGCCATAATTACCGCGTACATTTATTCTCCTTTTCTCGAAGGCGCTGACTTGTTTTTTACGCGTCATCACCATAATACAATCGGTCTTGCTATTTCAAGCTGGAAAAGATATTTTTCAAAACCATGTCGAAAACAGATTATTCGGAAATAACGCTGAAAAAGGGTAGGGAGGCGGCGCTGCTGCGCGGTCATCCCTGGGTCTTTTCGGGGGCCATCGCTTTGGTCAGGGGCAAACCGGCTGCCGGTGATGTTGTTGTCTGTAAAGACTATCGGGAAAAAGAGCTGGCAGTGGGATTTTATAATCCTAATACAGATATCGCATTTCGTGTTTTGACCACGAAATGCGAGGATTCAATTAACAGTAATTTTTGGAGCAAACGCGCTGAGGCCGCCATCCAGTTGCGAAAGAAAATCATTAAAGCGCAGACCGACTCCTATCGCCTGATTAACGCGGAAGGTGATGGGTTTCCCGGTTTGATTGCTGATGTTTATTCTTCGACACTGGTCGTTTCTGTTTCCACTGCCGGCATGGAAAAACAAAAGAGTTTGATTTTAGACGCGCTTATTAAGACGCTGCGTCCAAAAAATATTTATGAGAAAAGCGAAGGCCGCTCAAGACAAATTGAAGGCCTTGAAGAGATAAAAGATTTTCTTTACGGCGAAGAAAAAACCGAAACGGTTCTCATCAAAGAAAACGGGAAAGTTTTTGAGATTGATTTTGTCAGGGGCCAGAAGACCGGCTTTTTTCTGGACCAGCGTGTTAATCGCGAAAAACTTGGCGCGTTGAGCATCAACGCCAATGTTTTAAATTGTTTTTCTTACAGCGGAGCTTTTTCGGTTTACTGTGCCGCGGGCGGAGCAAAGCGGGTTTTTTCCGTGGATGTTTCCAAATCCGCGTGTGCTCAGGCCGAAAAAAATCTTAAATTAAACGGATTCTCATCAGATAATTATCCGGTTATTGAAGCGGACGTTTTTGATTATTTGCGGCAACTGCAAGAAGAATTTGATTTAATTATTCTTGACCCGCCGGCATTTGCCAAAAACAAAGGAGACGTATCCCGAGCCGCCCGCGGTTACAAAGATATTAACCTGCAGGCAATAAGGCGTCTTGCTCGCGGGGGAATATTGGCTTCTTTTTCTTGTTCCAACCACATTGACGAAGAATTATTTTATAAGATTGTTCTTGGAGCGGCGCGCGACGCGGACGCTCAAGTGCAGGTATTAACTCGCCTTCAGGCCGGGCCGGATCATCCTGTTTTGCTGACGCATCCCGAAGGAAGTTATCTTAAGGGTTTACTTATACGGAAAATGATTTAGGCGCGCTTTATCATGGTTTGGCCAGATAAACGGCGATTTTGTCGTGAATCAGGCGCGAAGCGATATTGTTGCCTGCTACGCCCACAAAGACGGAAACCGATGTTAAAGTCAGGCTGACATACTGCACCGTTATTGTCACTTTTTCGTCTTGAACAACTCCTTTAATCACGCCGGATGATATTTTTCTTTCTTTTTGCGTTTCGCTTGCCCGCAGGTCGTTCATGGTTTTTTCACAGGCGCTCCATACCGTGTCAATATCGGATTTATATTCCGTGATTAGATTGCCGTCCTGATAAAGAAATTTGCCGGAGCTAATGCTGGCGACTTTGCCTTTCAGGTTTATCGCGGCGCCGCACCCGGATAAAAGAATCAGCGCGATGAAAAATACAAAATATCGTTTCATGATTCATGCCATCCATTAATTTCTAAAATAATTTAGCAACATGTTCTTTAAAAAAGTTTTACAGGCGTGACAGCGCAAAAAGCAAAGAAGATAAAACAGACCAGACTAAAACACCCAGCGTAACAACAATACAGACATACGCCATTAATTTTTGATTCGCCGTTTCTTCTTTCTTCTCGGCATATCCCATAAGCATGGCCAGCCCGATTCCGGAAATTACTCCGCCGCCATGCGCCCAGTTGTTGATGCTCGGGACAACAAGGCCGAAAACAATGATAGCCACAATCCAGACCAGCGCCTGTTTATAGATTGCCTGCCCGAACTCGCCGCCGCGGTTTTTACCGTAATAAGCAATCGCTCCGATCAGGCCGCAGATGCTCGCGGAAGCGCCGATAGTAAAATCAACGCCAAAAACAAGCGAGACGGCAAAGCCGGCTATTCCTGTAAGAATATATATGACAAAAAAACGGTGGAAGCCGAATACCCGCAGCACAAAAGGCCCTAATTGATACAGCGCCATCATGTTGAATCCCAGATGCAGAATTCCACCGTGCAGAAAAGAGGCGGAAATCAGGCTCCAGTAGCGTCCGAATCCGAATACCGGATAAGTGCCAGTCGCGCCCAGAAGAAAAAGGCTCTGGCTTGAGGGAGATAGAAAAGAAAAAAGTCCGCCGCCGGAAAATAATCCCGATGGATTTAAAAGCAGAGCAACAACATAAAAAGCGATATTGATATAAATGATGGTGAGTATGGGATTAAAGATGAAAATATTTCTGATAATGCCCGCCATGTTGTGCAGGCGGGGCCGCGCCAGTCCGCAATAAGGGCATTTAGGTTCATCGGCGCTAATCAGCTTTCGGCAATTGGGGCAAAGAAGAGATTTTCTTTCGGGCATTACGTGATTCCTTAATAGGTTTATTAGGCGAGTTAGATAACAAGATTAGCTCATGTTGTAAAGAGAAATAGCGTATCGATTGGCGATTTTAAAATTTATATGTTATTTTGGCCGTAAGGAGAACAAGTTTTGCAGGTGAAAAACCGTGTAAATATAGAAATTGAATCCGTCGTCTTCGGCGGCGACGGCGTGGGCAGGGTGGATAATTTTGTCGTCTTTGTCCCTTTTGCCGCGCCGGGTGACAAACTGGAAATTGAAATTGTGCAGCGTAAAAAGAAATTCGCCCGCGGCAATATTTTGAAAATTATTAAGCCGTCTGATGAGCGGGTAACGCCTCTTTGCCGCTACTATGAAAATTGCGGCGGGTGCTGTTATCAGCATATAAATT
>DHGA01000051.1 GCA_002402545.1 Syntrophaceae bacterium UBA4810 | reverse complement strand
TGGAATGGATTCGCATGTCGCCCAAGGGCAGGCATGCCAAATCCAAGGCGCGCATCAGCGCGTATGAAGAACTTTTAGGGCAGAACATGGAGCGCGAATCCGCCACGCGTGAAATATTTATCGCGCCGGGTCCCCGCCTGGGCGATCTGGTCATTGAAACAAAAGATGTTTCTAAAGCCTACGGTGAAAAGAACTTGGTTGAAGGAATGACGTTTTCCCTGCCGCCCGGCGGCATCATCGGCGTAATCGGCCCCAACGGCGCGGGTAAAACAACATTGTTCCGTATGATAATCGGGCAGGAAAAACCGGACGCGGGCGAAATCCGTATCGGCGAAACTGTTAAGCTTGCTTATGTCGATCAAAGCCGTGACTCGCTAGATCCCGATAAAACTATCTGGGAAGTAATTTCCGAGGGATTGGATATTGTCCCAATCGGCAACAGGCAGATCAATTCCCGCGCTTATGTTTCCCGGTTTAATTTCTCCGGCACGGATCAGCAAAAAAAAGTGGGAACACTTTCCGGCGGCGAACGCAACCGCGTTCATCTGGCGCGCATGCTCAAAGAAGGCGGGAATGTCTTACTGCTGGATGAACCAACTAATGATCTGGATGTAAACACATTGCGCGCGCTGGAAGACGCGCTGGAGAACTTTGCCGGCTGCGTTGTCGTCATCAGCCACGATCGCTGGTTTCTGGATAGAATCTGCACGCACATTCTGGCATTTGAAGGCGACAGCAAAGTCCTTTTCTTCGACGGCAATTATTCCGAATACGAAGAAGACTACAAAAGAAGATTCGGCGCCGCCGCCAGCCAACCACATAGGATAAAGTACAGGCAATTAACCAGAAGATAGCACCGCTTCTGAATCAAAGCGCTATCTTTGTTGGCGTCGTTGTCGGCGTCCTCAACGTATATAAAATACGCCTGCGGCGCCTCCTCCTAGCCGCCTTGATATCATCTTTGATTGAGAAGCGGTGAGAATTACACCTACTAAGTCAACAACAACAGTGAATAAATATTTTAATGATTTGCTTTTGAAATGTTTAACGTTGCGGATCAGCGGTGGCTTTAAAACGTCCGGAAAATTTGCTGGTTAGCTTGCACTTTTAAGCTTGGCTGCGGCTGCTGTATAAACAATCAGCGTGCGTTTACAGTCACCAAGCGCACGGTGAGTATCTTCATCAGACAAGTTGCCCATTTTTGCAAGATCAGGCAAACGATAGCTTTTCAGTCCAGGCCAAGCTCGCCGTGCCATCTTTAAAGCACAGGAAGCACGATTTTTAATCCGCTTGTCTACTTGAGTTTTTTTAATTGCGGCTGTTAAAAACGCCATATCAAATTCAGCATTATAGGATACGAGCGGAAGGTCGCCCACAAAGTCTAGAAATTGGGGCAGAAGTATCTCCAATGGATCACCGTCCCTCTCAACCATATCTTGGGTAATGCCTGTAATTTCGGTAATTTTCGCCGGGATCTTCTTGGTGGGCTTAAGCAATGCTTGGAATGTTTCGTGATTATCAGAATCCCGATTTACGCGGATAGCGCCAATTTCTATGATTTCATGCGTATCTGGTTTTAAGCCTGTGGTTTCAAGGTCAAATACTACAAACCGCTCTGGCAGGATTGATAGATTTTCCTTGCCCGTATGGCCACTTTTTCGCTTTACCAAGATATAATACGTGATCACCGTTGCAATAATTATCGCTATTAAAAGCCAAAGCATTCTATGTCCTCCTAATGCTAACAATTAATATACGTAATATATAAAATGCAATTCTTTATACTAAAACTATTTTTGATGATTTTCGCCTTTTGCTAATTCTTTTTTCGTATTATTGTAGGTATGCTTTAACATCTTTTTCATAATCATATAATAAAACTTTGCCCTCTTGTGTTCTAATCTTTAATACATTATTTTCAACACTTAAGATTTTACCCCTAATGTAATCCCCGTTCATTAAAACAATTCCTTTATACATACTATAAGCTCTCTCGGTATTGTCAATGGGAGTTTCAGGACTGCTCGCAGGCTTTTGAAATGACTCACCCCCTACCACAATATTCCTCTTTTCAATTTTTTCGTAGAGCCATTTTTCAAGGCTATGCGCAATATTTTTATAGCCTGATACATCGGTTATATCTCTCCATTCATAAGCAACAAGTCCCCAACCTTTTAGATACTGTTCAATTTTGCAAACTATATCAATTTTTGTCCTATTCTCACTTAGCTGCGTTAAAGTTATCGTATAAGACCAGCGAGCTTGGTTCTGAACATTTGCGCCTGCTTTAGCTTGCGTAAAATACCCAGTTATTATTCTCCCTTTATTTTTGTTTTGATATGCAGTCCCAACTCTTTCTTCGCCTAAAACTTCCAAAACGGTATCCCATGCGCTATCGTAGGAAGCTTGATAATAAGGTTTTTGAATGAACGCCTTTGTTGGTGTAGGGTAAATTGTCATTTGCGCACAACCAAATAATGCTAAAATCATCAAAAGCATCATCAAACTGATAAGTTTTAAATGATAGTTCATATGCCCCCCTTTTTTATGATTATTTAAACATTGTTTGAATGTTACAAACAATGTTGACAAGGCTGGTAGGATTTTCCTTTATATCGTTATAATTATAAGAAACGCGGATTTGTATGTCAATGAAATACTATGTTGCAATATTTCAGTCTAAATTTTGTTTTTTACGAATTGAAACCTTGTATTTTTGTTTAAGTTGACGTTTTACCGACTACAGGAAGTAATGGTCGAATTTAAGCCAACTAAAAATTAAACTTCACCTATATTTACGGCATTTTAATTCTTCTTTTGTCCGGCTCTGGGTGCTGGCAGTAGAGAATGGCGATGTTGCCGATGAGGCCGACCAATTCGCTTTTTGTGGCCCGGGCGATTTCTTGTACAAATAAATTGAACTGGTAAATTTATTACAGGTAATTTGTAAACAATCTTAACTATTTTTTTTCTATCAGCCGTCAAAATTTAACTTATTTAGGCTAAAGAGCATCTTCAACAGGCTACCCTTTGCTATGCCTGCCATGCTTTCTTTTTTTTCGGCTTCGCGGCGAGCATAATTGTTTTTGGCTTTAGTATCTTCTTCGCACTTTTTTATGAAACTGGCCTTAGCATCTCCTGCCAATTTTTTCTGGGCAGCCTTTAACTCACAGGCCTCCCCGGTAAAAGCTATACCTGCAATAAATAGAACACCAACAAAAACAACTATTAACTTCGTGAATTTCCTTTTCATGATAAGCAACCAGCCTTCTGTTTCAGAGCTAGAATAAATATTTTATCTTCCTTCGACATGCAGAATGCGGGTATAATTTTTCAAATACCTTAAGACAAACCAGATAATAAAACTTACCAATACAAGCAATATCCATCCAAAGTCATAATCAAATTTACCTTTGACAAAAAAATCACCCACGACTTCCAAAAAATACATTACAATGACCACGGTAAGAAAACCATTGTATTCACGTTTCAGTATGTTTCTAAATGAAAAAGGCAAATCTGCTTTTTTATATTGACTAAACCTTGGAATACAAACAGGAGTCACATTCGCCCACTCAAGATAGGCATTACCGAATTTATTTCTAAGAAATTCCTCCTCGGCAAAAATGATGCGCTCGTAATACAAGCAAAAAACCAGAACATAGATAAGCGTCAGCCACCATAGGTGTATGAATAATACCCAACCTAATCCTACGAAGAAGTTGCCTACATACAACGGGTGCCTTACGACAGAGTAAATACCGGTAGTATTCAGGGACTCCGCGACCTGGTGCTTTGAGTTTCTACCCGATGTTCTTCTCGGTGTGTGACCAACGGTAAATACGCGGATGCCTAAGCCAAAAAAACTAACAATGAGGCAGAATATTTCCCATATATGATCGAAACGCAGATAGTAATATTCCGTCATTGCCAACAAGAATATGCCAATCATGATCAGGGGAAGATAGCTTCTCCTTTTAAAAAGCCAGTTTCCGGTATTTTCAAAATCTTCTCTCAATGCCATATTGTTTATCCCATACAATTTTATGATTTTAACTTGCGCCAACCTTCAATCAATAATTTGCTTTAAACTTATCTCCATCATCGCAGCCTGTTTCCAAAATATTCTTAATCTTACTTTTTATTTTTAGGAGGAAGGGAGGAAGATTTCTCTCCCCCCCTATGAAGAGACTGCTTGTTTTACCTGTGGTTTTTAATCTTTAATTAGCGAAAAGTTCCTTATTTACAGCTAAATTTTAACTTACACCTATTCCTTAAGCATTATTTATGCCATTGTGCAGAACGTGCGTATCTTGCTGATATTATGATGTTAAATATTTAGCTGAACCGTTTTAGTTACTACAAAAGTGTCGAACTAAATATAGTTATTAAAAAATTTGAACGTAAATTCAATATGTTAAGCAGAAAACAAAAAAAGCACGGATTCGACATTTATGTCGAATTGTAAAGCTCGTCCTGATAAATATTTTTTATTCGTAATTATTCCAAAGGTGAAGATTCCGCGCCATCGCCAGCGGTTCAGATAAGATCAGATACCTATAAAGCTCAATTAAGCGGACTGCGGATGCAACGGCGTACCGGACATTCTGCTTGCCGCCTTGATATCATCTTTGCTTGTGAAGCGGCGTTAATTTTTATTGCAATTAATTGAATCTGCTCTTGCAAGTTATGATTAATTAAACTAAGGTAACAAACAAATCTTTATAGGGGAGAAAAAAATATGGCAAAAGCAATGACAAAATCACAGCTGATAGAAAAAGTAGCAACCAAGGCTGGCATTACAAAAAAAGTGGCAGGAGAAATCTTGGAGTTAATCGCTGAAACAGCTTGCAAGGAAGCCAAGAATACATTCACGCTTCCTGGCATCGGCAAGCTCGTGCTTGTTCAGCGAAAAGCTCGCATAGGCAGAAATCCTGCCACTGGCGAAACCATCAATATTCCCGCCAAGAAGGTTGTGAAGTTTAAAGTGGCAAAAGCAGCCAAGGACTCGATTCTCGGTAAAAAATAAACTGCTTTATTTTTTGTCATTACAAGCCTACTCAGAAATGGGTAGGCTTGATTATCATAAATCACAATCACCTGCTCGATCGCTTACTGGCAAACTAGCGTGATTCTAATCACTGCTTCAGGTTTGAATGTAGTGTAGAATTCAAATATTAAAAGTATCACCTTTCCTAGAAAAAATAATTGTCGATGAATATATTTTGCCAAACCGGCAAAAGTTTAAATATTTCTAGATATCACTAAACGCGTTCATTTGCTTCAGGCGTTCCAGCTCTCTTTTATAAAGCGCCTTCCATCTTGTCTTTTTGATTTTTTTCTCAAAGAAAAACTGCATAAACGGTTTGATTAAATACTGCCATAGCCACGTCCAAACGCGCCCCTGACTTCTGGCAAATGTCGATGGTGTCCACCAGTCGGCGGCTTTTTGACGGTAATACCAGAAAAAGTATTGCAGCTGTTCGGCGGAGAGATGCTTTGTTCTGACGTTTGCCCATAATCCATTGTATTTGGAATAATCATCGTGATTTGTTATTAGATCTTCCTTCAGAAGATTTTCTCTAAGCTGGGTCTTCGGATACGGAGTCAATATCTGGCAGTAACTTACATCAACGCCGATATTATTCAGAAATAAATAATTCTTCCGGATAGCATTTTTATCATCTTCAGGTAGACCAAAGATCGCGCCGCCTAGCACCATAATTTCATTTTTATGACAAATATCGACTGCCTGTTTAGACACAGCCACTACTTCGCCTTTTTCCAGCGCTTCCAGGCTCGAAGCAGAAGCGTTTTCAATCCCAAGAAATATCGACCGGAATCCCGCACGCCTCATTTTATGCACCATCTGCTCGTTTTTGACGATGGAAATACAATCGGACTGAACAGAGAGCTTCAAATCACGGTATTCTTTTTTTATGATTGCTTCACAGATTTCATCAACCCATTTGGGGCTTAAAACAAAATTGTCATCCGTCACAAAAATCATGCGTATCCCCTTGCGGCGATAGATATCATCCAAATCATCAAGAACGCGCTCAACGGGATAGGTGCGATATGATCTGCCGTACATATGGTGCATGCTGCAAAAATTGCAGTTACGCGTGCAGCCGCGCGATGTCTCCAAAACCTCTATTTTGCTGAACATGAGATGATATCCAGATGTCAATCTTCGCTGATCACGGATGGGCAGTTTTAAAGAAGAGAGATCACGCAAATTCGCCCGTTCATTATGAATGAAACAATCTTTATCTTTAAAAGATAAGGAGTGGATTGACGCGAGACTATCTAGTCCATCCAACGCATTGACCAAACGTCGGAAGGTTATCTCTCCCTCGCCGCGGACAA
>DHGA01000104.1 GCA_002402545.1 Syntrophaceae bacterium UBA4810 | reverse complement strand
TCCAGCTGAGCTACAGGCGCAAATATCTAAATCCGACCATAAAAAAGACTTAGCCTAATATCTTCTCTCCCCTTATTTGTCAAGATTAATAACTAAGAGCGTTATTTCGCTATTTTACATAACCCGCGATGCCGTCGAAACTATACCCTTTGTTCCTGAGGCCTGCCGCCCGGGAATTAGTAATATATAAGTAGCGGCCGCTGGAGGCGTTATACCAGCGGTATAATTCTCTGGTATTGGTTAACTTTGATGTTCCGATATTGCCGATAGAACCTTCAAATGTGTAGCCCTGTATGTTTTTCCCTCCCCCTGCCTGGTCATGATGGTAAAAATGATCTCGTTTCTGAGCATTATACCACCTGTAAAACGGAGTGGTTCCGGGAGTACCAGACGCGAAAAGCCTGAAGGCGATACCGTCTTTTGTATAATTTTTTCTTCCAAATTGCGCAGTGTCTTGGCTGGGAAGAGCGGTAAACAAATAATCATCGCCCCGTGAATAACGGTAAATATCAATATCTCTGCCGGCGCTTTCCGGTATTACTTCCGCGAATAATTCTACAACTTCTTCGCCGCCATTGGCGGTAAATACGATGTTATCGGAGTAATAACCGGGCGCAAGTCCGGTGGAATTAAAAGTAACACGCAGATAATTGGTTTGCGTCAGAATTGTCCCGGATATCGGAACTATACTTGTTTTACCCGCTGGCACGCGGCTGATATTTTTACCCAGTATTTTCACGCCTTCAAAAACAAGGCGGCTGTCTTTACTAACTATGGTCAAGACATGAGTTCCTTCAGCGAGATCCTCGGCTATCAGTAACTCGCCTTTCTTTTCCTTAAACTCGGAAGGCCAGCTTCTGGAGCTAACCGGACGTTCATCCACATAAACATGGAAACCGCTGCCCTCGGGAAAAGTTGCCAGATAAAGGATTATCCCGGTTCCGCTGAAATTTAATCTGATGATATTATCTCCTTCAGCACCGGAAGGATAACCGTCAGTTTCCGTCCATCTGCCTGACAATTCCATAATTTCTTTAAGATGAGCGGGCGCGCTGTAAACATTTTTATTTATCATCTCATCGTTGAGAAAAGATATATATCTGCCATTCTTGAAATCAGCGGCCTTTTCCTTACGCTTAGGTTTTTCTACCGCGACAGACCAGTCCAACCTATCTTTTCCCTTGTTCGTCAGCATTATTCGTTTGGATACAGTTTTCCCCGGCAAAACAGATCCCATATCAATTCTTTTAGGATTCAGATTTATTAAAGACCCGTTTCCGGCTGAGGCAGAAATGGAAAAAGCAACAAAAATAGTTCTGTCTCCGCCATTTGAGGAAATTCTTATCGCTTCTTTATGCATGCCTTCTGATAGTTTTTTGTAAAAAGTAACGCTCTGTGCTTCCCCTTCCAGTTTCATCTCGACTAAATGGAGAGCCGCGCCGGCGGCGCTTTCATCAGCAAGCTGCTCTTCATCAGCAAAAGAACTGACTTCCACACGCAAATAATCGCCTTTTTTCGGAATGACAGAAAATATCTCTTCTCCTGATCGATATCTCCAGCTTTCCGGTTTCTTTGCGGACCACTCTAAAGAACCTGACCCCATATTTTTCAAAGTGAACAATCCGGAATTGGCGTCACCGGGGGCTATGTTTCCTAAATTTACTTCTCTGGGAGAGATAGATAATACCGGCGATAAATATTCCGTCGAAAATGCCTGTGGCGCGTAAAGCAAAAAAACAGCCAGCGCGGTTACAACAAAGGCACTCCTTGATTTTGCAAACATCATAAATACTCCTATAAAAAAGACACATAACTTTGTAACGCAAAGATTAAATTTCCGCAACCACTTTCGGACAACATGTCCGGACAAACCAATACCGGCAATGCCTGGCAGCATAAAGTTTTGCCAATAATTTTTATTTTGTCGGCAGCATGAACGAAATAGAAGCAGCTTGCGGGTTTTTAAGCCTTATTTAATGGTGGCTTCAAAATAATCGATACAAGTACGGATAGGCTGACAACAATAGCACCGGCAATAAACGGAGCATAATAGGTTCCCGTTATATCCTTCAGCAGCCCGCCAACAAGGGGTCCAGCAAAGCCGGCTAGGCCAAAAGCGGTAAAGAGCAGCCCGTAGTTAGCCCCTTGAGCCGTGGGACCGTAATATTGAAGACAGGCAGTCGGAAAAAGAGTAAACATCGCTCCGTAATTCCACCCAATGATGCCAGCAATGATGCCGAGAAATACCACTGACGGTCCCGCAGGATACAAAAGCGCCATAGCGATAACCTGCAGACTAAAAACTATCAACAATGAAAGTTTTGTACCAACCCTGTCAGCAACGAGACCAATCAGTATTCGTACAGCGGCATTGGTTATCGCTAGCGTACTCACCGCCGCAGCCGCCTGCATGGGCGCGAGGCCTGCGTCAGTTCCATGCCCGGCAATATGACTAATGACCATCAAGCCCGCAAAACAACCGCAAAAATAAGATAAATAAAGAAGCCAGAACTGTTTTGTCCGGATTGCTTCTCCAAAAAGATAATCCCGGCCCGGCGTTGCCATTGAGTTCGCGGTCGCAATTGCCGGACTCCAACCTGCCGGTTTCCACTCGGCTGGAGGCACGGCAAGACAGAAGGCCGCAATCATTCCCATAATGCCCATAGCGATGCCGACATATATAAAGACATAGCGCCACCCTAGTTCGGGATCTGTAATAATATAAGTTGCCAGTGGCGCCATAATGAATGAGCCGATACCCAAACCCACAACCGCAAAGCCCGTTGCCAGAGCCTTGCGGTCCGGCCACCATTTCGGGGCGGTTGCGATAGGCGGAAGATATACCAACCCGCCGCCAAAGCCCGATATCAAGCCATAGCTCAGGTAGAGCTGCCATTTATCCTGAATGAATCCCGAAAGAATGAAGCCTGCGGAAAGGATGATAGAGCCGAAAATAACTACAATGCGCGGACCATATTTATCGCTCATTTTCCCCGCAATGAATGTTGTCAAGCCAAACACCAGGGCACAAATGGAAAAGGCCATCGCAATATCCGCCCTGCTCCAACCAAACTCCGTGGTAAAAGGCTTGATAAAAACACTCCACGCGTACAGAAGCAGTCCGCACACAGTACTGCCTAGAACTCCTCCAAGCAGGGGTACCCATCTGGGCATGATATTCATAACTTTTTTTTCCATTGCCTTTTTTCTCCTTTTGTTTCAGGGAATTACAAAAAAAATTGCCTTTCCTATATATTATATTTGTATTGTTGTATCTACTATGATACAAAGAATGTCAAGAAAAATGACAGCTATAAATATTTATTGACAGACTAAAATTATGTTCGAATTTCTAGGTCTTATTAAACATTGCCCGGCAGTACATATTTCCCACCTGGAATTTTCGTAAGGGTTTTTTACATGGATGCAATCCGCCTTAACAATACGCATATTCCCCTGCACTACCAGATTGCCGATTACATCCTTGAACTTCTCGCCAAGGGAAACCTCAACCCGGAAGAGCAGCTGCCTACAGAGGAAGAATTAAGAGAAATTTTTGGTGTAAGCAGAACAACCATCCGCAGAGCCCTTGATCACCTGCGCAGTAAAGACCTGCTCGTACGCAGACAGGGTATAGGAACTTTCTGGTCAGAATCTGCCCGAACCATCAAGCAGGAAAAGCTATCCGGGATTAATCGGCAGATCTTTCATATCAAAAAGGATACAAAAGTTCAGGTTCTGTCAAAATCCAAGCAACAAGCTTCTGATGAAATCGCCGACTTTTTGAGACTCTCACCGCAAAGCGATGTCATTGTTTTCGAGCGGCTTCGTAGTGATCAAGATAATCTGGTCAGCTATACTGTTAATTACCTGCCCCTATCCTACGGCATCAAGATTAACAAAGAGCACCTCATAAAAATGACCATGCTGGAAACTTTGGAAAAGATAGCCTTGATAAATCTCGGCGCAATCGAACACCAGGTTGAAATTACCCGGGCAGATCAAATTATATCCAAACACCTTCAAATTCCCGTTCTGGACCCGGTACTGACAATTAATACGCGCGTTTTTGACACCTATGGCACACCGGTTGAAATAGTCTGGACCCACTTTGTGGAGCATAAATATAAATTCCGGGTTATCCTGGATAAATAGGGTTTATCTCCGGCAGTTCGGAAAAAACCCGCTATACTATAATATATAAGGAGGAAAAAATGGCAGGGAAATACGAAATCAGTTATCGGCAATCCATCGAAAATCCTGAGGCATTCTGGGGCGCGGCCGCTGAGGATGTATGCTGGTACAAAAAATTCACAAAGGTTCTGGATGACGCAAACAAGCCCTTTTACCGCTGGTTTGCCGGCGGCGAGATGAACACTTGTTACAACTGCGTTGATTATCACGTAGAAAATGGACGCGCGGAACAAACAGCGGTCATTTATGACAGCCCTATCACCCAAACTATAAAAAGATATACGTACAAAGAGCTCCTTGATCATGTTGCCAGGTTTGCCGGTGTTCTGAGCAAGCACGGAGCAAGCAAGGGAGACCGTGTAATCATCTATATGCCCATGATTCCGGAAGCCCTTTTCGCCATGCTGGCATGCGCACGCCTCGGCGTCATCCACTCCGTGGTCTTCGGAGGTTTCGCCCCCAATGAGCTGGCTGTGCGAATCGACGACGCCAAACCTAAACTAATGGTATCCGCTTCGTGCGGCATTGAGGGAAAGAAAATTATAGAATACAAACCGCTTTTGGACAAGGCCATAGACCTGGCAAAGCACAAGCCGACAAATTGCATCATCTATCAGAGACAGCAAGTCAGTGCCCCGCTTATTGCCGGCAGGGATCTTGACTGGGTTGACGAGATGGAAGGAGCAACCGCTCATGATTGTGTCCCCGTGCTCACAACAGATCCTTTATATATCCTGTACACTTCCGGAACAACAGGCCTTCCCAAGGGAATCGTAAGGGATAACGGTGGCCACGCAGTTGCTCTGAAGTGGAGCATGAAAAACATTTATGATACCAAACCAGGCGAAGTTTTCTGGGCTGCCTCAGACGTCGGCTGGGTTGTCGGCCATTCGTATATTGTCTACGCACCGCTTCTAAACGGCAGCACTACAATACTCTATGAGGGAAAACCCGTGGGTACGCCGGATCCGGGCGCTTTCTGGCGGGTAGTATCCGAACACAACGTCAAGGCGCTTTTTACCGCGCCCACAGCCTTCCGGGCCATAAAGAAAGAAGACCCCCGCGGCAAATACAAGCAAAAGTACGATATTTCTTGTCTGAAATATTTGTTTCTGGCGGGAGAAAGGCTTGATCCCGACACGTATCACTGGGCTACGGATCTGCTCAAAATCCCTGTCGTCGATCATTGGTGGCAGACAGAAACAGGTTGGGCCATTGCCGCCAACTGCATGGGACTTGATGCGCAACCACTTAAGGCCGGTTCTCCGACCAAACCGGCACCTGGTTATCAGGTTAAGATTCTGGACGATGCGGGAAATCCGGTAAATAATGGCGTCGAGGGAGTCGTCGCCATCAAACTGCCCCTTCCACCCGGCACTCTGCCGACTTTGTGGCAAAACGACGAAAAATACAAGGAATCCTATCTGGAAACATATCCTGGTTATTATTTTACCGGCGATGGCGGCCACTACGATAAAGACGGCTATCTATTCATCATGGGGAGAGTAGACGACGTCATCAACGTGGCGGGGCACCGCCTTTCCACGGGAACCATGGAAGAAGTCATCTCCAAACATCCCGATGTCGCCGAGTGTGCGGTTATCGGCGCTGCTGATGATTTCAAGGGCCAGCTCCCTCTCGGTTTTATCGTCCTCAAAGAGGGTGCAAAAAAAGACGACAAGACAATCGTCACTGAGTTGGTCCAGATGATCAGGGAGCAGATCGGAGCTGTCGCTTCTTTTAAACAGGCCATCGTTGTTAAAAGGCTCCCCAAAACCCGTTCGGGAAAAATCCTCCGCGGAACTATGCGCAAAATTGCCGACAGTAAGGATTTTCAGGTTCCTTCAACCATTGACGATCCGGTAGTTCTCGATGAAATCAGGGAAGGACTCAGAACAATAGGTTACGCAAATTAACAAATTTAACTCTCATCTCCAATCCCCGGCCTTTTCGCTCCAAGGCCGGGGATTTTTCGTTGTGCATAAAAAATTTGGTTACCCATTGCTTAAGCCAATCATGGCAAGGTTCAACAATCAGATAAATTTTAATACTTCTAAAATTTTTTCCTGACCGGATATCCCACAACAGATACCTTATCAAATTGCTTGACATGCATTACAAACAAGATGTAACTTTCCTTCAATTTTTTATAATCGCATTTCAAAATTACAGGAATCTCTAATTTTGTTTGAGCTTTAATGACTATGAATCTTGATGACTTAAAATACTGGATTGCCTTAAAATCCGTTTCAGGTATAGGTAATCTTACCTTTAGAGCGTTATTGGATAATTTTGGTTCGCCTTCCCTTATTTTTAACACACCAGTTTCCAAACTGACCGGAATAAATGGAATTACCAAGAAAATGGCCGTTGCCATCAATAACTTCAGCGAGTGGGATAAGGTCAATCAAAACTTTGAGCTTTTGAATAAAAACAAAATTACCTTAATCACTTATCAAGATGATGATTACCCGGAAAAACTCAAAAACATTTATGATCTTCCCCCTTTCCTTTATGTCCGTGGCTCTCTTATGAAAGATGATATAAATATTGCTATTGTCGGCTCCAGAAGGGCAACTGCCTACGGCAAATATACAACGGAAAGAATCAGCCGTGAACTCGCGCAAAAAGGCGTGACCGTTGTGAGCGGCATGGCGCGCGGTATTGATTCCGCGGCGCATCGCGGCGCTCTTGCCGCGCGCGGACGCACAATCGCTGTTTTGGGCAGCGGCCTTGATGTTATTTATCCGCCGGAAAATAAAATACTTTTTTCCGAAATCATTGAAAATGGCGCGGTTATTTCCGAATTTCCTATGGGCACTCCTCCTATCGCGGCTAATTTCCCTTCGCGCAACCGTATTATCAGCGGCATGTCCTACGGAGTGCTTGTTGTGGAAGCTGGTGAAAAAAGCGGCTCTCTTATTACCGCCAGGCTTGCCCTGGAACAAGGCAGAGAGGTGTTTGCCGTACCGGGCAGCGTGGAAACACCGGCTTCCCGCGGGACAAACAGGCTGATTAAGGAAGGTGCAAAATTAATTGAAAATGCCGAGGACATACTGGAAGAGATTATTCCACAACTGGAAAAAACAAAAGTTCTCAACGAAACGCTTACTTCAGAAAATGAAGCCAAGCTGCCGGCAAAAGAAATTAAATTGACAAAGATAGAAAAACAAGTTGCTGATTTTATTTTTGATAAAAGAATTCATGTTGATGACATTATCGCTGCTACTAATTTATCGCCTGCGGACGTGTTAAGCACGCTGATGTCGCTGGAATTGAAGAATTTGGTAACACAACATCCGGGGAAATATTTTTCCCGCACTTCTGTCGTGAAATGAATTTTATATAAATAATTCTTCTTTACAAATTTAAAGCGGTCATTTATATGGTGCGGCAATATATAAGGAGCTAATATGGCAAATTCGTTAATCGTGGTGGAATCTCCCACGAAAGTTAAAACAATAAAAAAGTTTCTCGGTTCGGGATTCAACGTCGTCGCTTCCATGGGACACATCAAAGATTTACCCAAAAGCAAACTGGGCATTGATCTGGAAAAAGATTTTGAACCGACATATAATGTAATCGAAGCAAAGAAAAAAACAATCGACGAACTGAAAAAAGCTGCAAAAAAAGCGGAAAATATTTATCTGGCCCCCGACCCTGACCGCGAAGGTGAAGCAATCGCCTGGCATATCGCTGAAGTTGTCGAAGCGAAGAATAAAAAAATATACCGCGTACTGTTTAACGATCTCACAAAGAAAACCGTTTTGGAGGCGATTGAAAAACCATTGGAGCTGGATTTCAATAAATACGAGGCGCAACAGACCCGTCGCATTCTGGATCGGCTAGTCGGCTATCAGATAAGCCCAATTTTGTGGGACAAAGTAAAAAGAGGATTAAGCGCGGGACGGGTGCAGTCTGTCGCGGTGCGCCTGATTTGCGAAAGAGAAGAAGAAATAAACAAGTTTGTGCCGGAAGAATACTGGAACCTGCTGGCGCAATTCGAAGGAAGCAATCCCCCTGTCTTTGAAGCCAAACTGATTAGAATTGACGGCAAAAAAGCAAAAGTCGCCAACGGCGAAGAAGCGAATAAGCTCGCTGATACTCTGAGAAATTCATCTTTTATCGTAGAAAGCCTGGAAAAGAAGGAACTGAAACGTTCCGCGCCGCCCCCATTTACCACCAGTAAACTGCAGCAGGAAGCTTCGCGCTGGCTAAGGTATTCCGCGAAAAAAACCATGATGGTCGCCCAAAAATTATACGAAGGAATTGAACTCGGCAAAGAAGGTCCCGTCGGTTTGATTACATACATGCGAACCGATTCTTACAGAATTGCCGATGAAGCGTTGAATGAAGTCCGCGATTATATCAAAGACAATTATTCTTCTGATTATTTGCCGGCGCAACCATACGTTTATAAAAACTCACAGAAAACGCAGGACGCGCACGAGGCCATCAGGCCTTCCGGCATGTCATACAAGCCACAGGATATTAAGGAATATTTATCCAAAGATGAGTTTAAACTCTATCAGCTGATCTGGAACAGATTTGTCGCCAGCCAGATGAATCCCGCTGTTTTTGATCAAACTACTATTGACATTGCCGGCGCGAACTGTATCTTCCGCGCGCAGGGACAGGTTATGAAATTTCCCGGCTTCACTATCGTTTACACGGAAGGCAAAGATGAAAAAGATGAAAACGGCGAAAATGGAGAATTAGGAAAACTTCTTCCGGAATTAAAAGAATCGGAACCACTTAAACTTGTTGAATTAAACACACAGCAAAAATTTACCCAACCGCCTCCCCGTTTTTCGGAAGCGTCTCTGGTGCGCGAGCTGGAAGAAAAAGGAATAGGCCGGCCCAGCACCTACGCCGCTATTCTTTCCACTATTCAGGATAGAGAATACGCGCGCCTCGAGCTAAGAAAATTTTACCCCACAGAGCTAGGCATACTGGTCACCGAACTTTTGATAAAAAGCTTTCCCACTGTTCTAGACATCGCTTTTACTGCAGATATGGAAAACAAGCTGGATTTAATCGAAGAAGGAAAAAGCAAACGCACGGAAACGCTCAATGATTTTTACAGCCCTTTCGCGCAGGAATTAGACAAAGCAAAAAGCGAAATGAGAAATGTAAAGCGGGAAGAAACCCCTACCGACCTGGTTTGTGAAAAATGCGGGGCTCAGATGATTATAAAGTGGGGCCGCAACGGAAAATTTGTCGCCTGTTCAAATTATCCGGAATGCAAAAACACCATGAACATCAAGCGTGATGAAAACGGCGATTTGGCCAAAGAGGAAACCGAATATTCGGATCATATTTGTGAAAAATGCGGCAGGCGGATGGTTTTCAAGTATGGGCGGTTTGGAAGATTTCTGGGATGTGAAGGTTATCCTGAATGTAAAAGCACTATGGCTATAACGTTGGGAATAAAATGTCCGGAAAAGGATTGTCCCGGTTCATTAACCGAGAAAAAAACAAAAAAAGGCAGAACATTTTACGGCTGCTCGAATTATCCCAAATGCACTTTCGCTAGCTGGGATAAACCTGTCGCGGAAAGTTGCCCGAATTGCAGCTCGCCCTATCTTGTAGAAAAATATTCAAAAAGCAAAGGGGTGCAGAAACTTTGCCCCAACAAGGAATGCGGATATAAAAGCGACCTTGAAAATTAAATATCTCCCCGCTTAGAAAAGATTAATAGCTGATGCACGAAAAGAAACCGGTAATTATTATCGGCGGCGGACTTGCCGGTTGTGAGGCCGCGTGGCAACTATTACGTCGCGGTCATCATGTGCGCCTTCATGAAATGAAACCGCAAAAATATTCCCCTGCTCATAAAATGGAGTCCCTGGCGGAACTCGTCTGCAGCAATTCACTGAAATCCAATAACCATGAAAGCGCGCCGGGATTGCTTAAAGATGAAATGAGGCAGCTCAATTCACTTATTTTATCCGCGGCTGATGCTACGTGCGTGGCCGCGGGAAGCGCCCTTGCTGTGGACCGCGCAAAATTTTCTAAATACATAGAAGAAAAACTTAACTCTGATAATAATTTTACTTTAATTAGAGGCGAGCACTCTGAAATACATGAAGAATATCAGACAATTATCGCTACAGGGCCGCTTACTTCAGATACTTTAGCCGATCGCATCGCCGAAATATTAGGAAGGAGTTATCTGTACTTTTATGACGCAATCGCTCCTATTATTGATGCCGATTCTATTGATATAGAAAAGGCCTACTGGGCTTCGCGTTACGATAAGGGAACTCCTGATTATCTGAACTGCCCTTTGACTAAAGAAGAATATCATATTTTCCGAAACGAATTGTTGAGTGGCGAAAAAATAGCACCAAGGCCATTTGAGGAAATTCATCATTTCGAAGGATGCCTGCCGATAGAAACCCTCGCGTCACGCGGTGAAAAAACTATGGCCTTTGGGCCGATGAAGCCAGTTGGCTTGATTAACCCGAAAACTGGCAAAATACCCTACTCTTGCGTCCAGTTGCGTCGTGAAAATTCCGCGGGAACGCTTTTCAACATGGTTGGCTTCCAGACAAAACTTACCTGGCCAGAACAAAAAAGAATATTCCGTCTTATCCCCGCTTTGGAACACGCGGAATTTGCCCGCTACGGCAGTATACACCGCAACACGTATATAGATTCACCTACGCACCTTAATAAATCGCTGCAACTTAAAACCAGACCAAATATTTTCTTTGCCGGGCAAATAACCGGAGTGGAAGGCTATGTCGAATCAGCCTCTATGGGACTACTGGCCGGCTTAAACGGCGCCTTTCTCCGGGAAGGAAAACAGCTTCCGCCGCCACCTGAAGAAACGGCTATCGGTGCGCTTATTAATTATATCACCGCAAAACCCCGTACTTTTTTCCAGCCTATGAACATAAATTTCGGACTGCTGAAACCGCTGGAAGGAAAAAAGATAAAAAAAGATGACAAAAAGCGTTTGTACGTAAGCAGAGCTAAACAGGCACTTGATAAATGGATGAAATGTGAAATGATTCTTTAAAAAGACACCAAGCTATTATTCCGGACTTACTTTAACACTCTGATAGGGAAATTTGAGAGATATTGTACTGTAGTTTTCTTCCGATAAAATATTTATTTTAGCCTGGTATTTATTTACAATTAAAAGCGAGGGCAATATTCCCGGATCGATAACAGAAACTGGTTTTTCTCCCTGATTGGTGCGCAACTGCTTTAACAGATTTTCGATATCCGCTGCCGGCAATACAGCCCCGGAATCACGGATTAACACGCTGACATATTTGCTGTCATGCGTAGTTTCGATATAAAATTCTTTTAAAATACTGGCCAGAGATCGGGAAACGGCAAACCTGATCAATTTCCAAAAAGCCAGTGAAAGTTCCGCGATGTTTCCTTTAAAAGAAGGAGCATCATAATTCAATTTCATCGTTTTCTTTAATTCGTGCTTGAAATCCAGATAAAAAAAGAAAAAACGCATTTCATTCGTTAACAATTGCGATAAATTAATTCTGCTTTCTCCTTTCGAATCCAGCATGTAAAACTTCCCTGACAGAGACCTGAACAAATCAAAAAATATTTCGGATTCGTTATTTATCGCGGTAATTTCTGTTTTTACCCGCTGAAAATCTTCCCTGGCTTCATCTGCCGCTTCCGGATGTGTTTGTATGATTTTCGCTGTAATTTCTTCAAATCTTCTCTGAAGTAATTTTGAACGTCCCATGATACTGTTTAGCGGGTTAGCAAAATTATGCAGAATGCCGGGGATAAGATCCCTGATAAATGTTGAAGAAAATTCATCTTTCAGTGCCTGATAATTTTCATCTCTGACCATTTTCACACCATGAACAACATGCAAAATACTTTACGTTTTTCCCGATATCCTGGGTGCCTGAGTATAGAAATACCGTGCTGAGATGTCAAGTTAATAAAGCCGCTTATCTACTCAAAATACTTGACTTATCATTCTAATTCATGATTTATTATCCATGTATTCTGATAACAGAGTGGGTTGATTAATTTCTTAACTCAAACAAACAGGAGGGTCACGTATGACAAAAAAATATCTAGCTATTATTGCACTTTGTTTTTTCTCTATTTTAGTTTTTAATGGCACCGTTAAAGCGCAAAACGAAATTACCGGAATATGGAAAACCGTCTCTGACGAAGGAGACGATAAAGGCAAGGCCAAATCTCACGTGGAAATATTTGAAAAAGACGGCGCTTATTTCGGCAAAGTCAATCGCCTTTTACTCAAACCGCAGGATACTCTTTGTACAAAATGTGTCGGAGATTTGAAAGACAAACCCGTAGTCGGAATGATTATTTTCCAGGATATAAAGAAAACGGGAAAAATTGACGATTCGCTAGGGGTTGAATATGCGGGCGGCACAATAATGGATCCAGATAACGGCAAAACCTACAAGTGTAAAATGTGGGTCAAAGGAGATGTTCTTACGGTCAGAGGGTTTATAGGTATTTCGCTGCTGGGCAGAAGCCAGCAATGGTACAGAGTCAAATAATTTTTTTATTAGCTTATATAAATAAAAAAGGCTTTGAATCATTTCAAAGCCTTTTTTATTTATGGTAGCGGGGACAGGATTTGAACCTG
>DHGA01000027.1 GCA_002402545.1 Syntrophaceae bacterium UBA4810 | reverse complement strand
CCGGCCGGCCATTATCGGTAAAAATTGACCCGAAAGCGCCCCATGAAATCAATCCATGTCGAAGCGCCTGCGCCATTAAATCGGCATCATAGTGCCGGTCAACGGCGACGCCATAGGCAATGCGCGTCCGCAAATCAATCCACAAATACAATTCAGGGCGCACGAGCTGCAAGGTGTCGTCATCAATCGCCCAGAAATCCAACCTGTTCTGATCGCCGACCAGCATTTCAAACGGAGCCATGTCTGAATACTTGCGGAATACCGACGGGAGAAGATTATCTAGCTGGCGCAAACCGCCGGTGGAGTAAGCTTCCATCAACACAGACACCTTTTGCTTGTACCACCACTCGGCGGAGGCCAGTGTGCCGATTGTCCATCCTCGACGCTCTGCCTCAACCACCAGCTCGGCATAAATCGTTTTATTGTCCATTTTGCGGTGTGCGCGCTTCAATTTCAGGCCGCAGTAGTAGTCAACCGGCTCCATCGATGACCATTTTCGCGCCGTGCCTTTGTAAGATTTGGTGTGGCGCAGTGCAATCAGCCCCTTTTCTTCCTTGTTTTTCTGTAATCTATAGCAATGTTGCCAGCTTACATGATAATGTTCGGCGACGGATTCAACCCACTTGCGGTTTCCAAGTGTCCAATTATGCGGCTTTTTTTCAAGAGCGGTCAGAATGGTTAGGCGCTGCCGGAATTTTTGATTGTCAAAATCGGCGGGACTAACTGAATTGTCGTTATACGATGATGGACGCTTAATACAGGCCATCATATTGCCGTAATCTTCCGGCAGGCCATAGACGGTGAGCGGGTTTGTCGGCGTCATCTTTTCCAGTGCCGTGGATGCCGCTGCCGGTGATACAATCGGCAGCAGGTCCATCATTTTTCCGCTGGCGGCGGCCGCGCCGTCTTTGTTTGTATCTATTATATATGTAAGGATGGCGGACTGGATATCTGAGGGCAGGCCGGAAAGAGGGTATTTTTTAGTTTTTCCACCACTCCCATCAACTATAATATATTGCCAATTGTCCTTCTTGGCCCTTTTTACCACTGCTTGTTTTGTGATTTTTAAGATTTCCGCGATCTCTTTCGCTGTGTATGCCGTGTCGCTCATTGTTTCACCTATTGAATATCTCAATAAAAAATCCGCCCGAAATATATGACGGCAAATGCCAATACCGCCCAAATTACCCGCTCAAGCCACCGGCTGCACAACCAGCACTCACACAGATCACCCGCTTTTTTTGTCAATTCTTCCATCTATTCCTCCATTTCCTTAAGGAACATCAACCGCTTGCGCTTTTCGTTCTGTTTTTTATTGATATCTTCCTCAATCCGCTGGATCTCCGCCCGCAGCGCCTCCGGCCCCGGCATAACAAAGACGCCGACCGGTTTCCCCAACAGCTTCAGCGGTTCGCTGCATCCGGTTGCCTCGCAGAACGCGGGTAAAAAAATAGCTGGGAAGCGGTGCCCTTCTTTGGATTCCGCCGTCCAGCTATCCAACATGGTCTTTGTGATGTCTGTCCCGGTAAGTTCGCTCATCCGGGCCACGACCTGGTAGCGCGACAAGGGGCACCGTTTTAGCGCCTCGCAGATCTCATCCCGAAACTGCCGATCAATGTCAAAGCTGCCTGCCGGGCGTTGTGTTTGTGATTCTTGTTGATAATTTTTTAAAAAATCGAAAAGGGAAGCCTGCTTGGGGTCTAATATTTGTTTTAACTTAGCCATTGAAAAGCCCTTTTTATTAGTTTATATTGCAGTCATGGAAACACGTTTATATAATTATGGGGCCTTTGGGTTACGCTGCAGCCCGTCGCTCCCAGATGACCATCTTTCGCCCACGCTTCGGGGTTCTGTTCAGAAAATGCTGCGGCCAGACTTGCTTAACGTCTCTTCCAATGGCCTCAGCAATAGCTTCCATAACCCTTGTCTGGACGTCGTGATTATTAACGGCGCGAGAAACGGACCCCGGCGTAACTTTGATGGCACGGGCTACCGCCGCTTGGTTCAACCCTTTTTCAGCCAGCGCATCATTAATTTCTTTAGGTGTCATCCCGGTCGGCTTCAATGTGGTGTGAGATTTATTCATTTTTTTTATCCTCTGTGTTTTGTATTTATATTTTATATTTTGATTGACTATATAAACCCAAAAAATAAGGTTGTCAACTAAAATAATGGGTTTACACCTTATTTTTTTAATTACCGGGTGTGTTTATTGTTAAGTATTTAAAATAACAAATGATTTATAAGGTGACAACCAAGTTTATACCTTAGTTGTCACCTTGTTGGAAAGGTGTAAACCAAAAATATGGGTATTTCTTTTAAAAAAATTGACGCGGAAAGAAAAAAAATAGGGATGTCTATCACTGACTTTTCTAAGAAAGTTGGTATTTCACGAAAAACCTACTACGATTGGGAAAATGATGTCGTTCCTGTTCTTACAAAATACCTAAAGCCACTAGAGGGTGTTTTGGGTATTGATGTTAAAGATATCGAAGATGATAAAGAAAAAATACCTGATGCATTC
>DHGA01000068.1:3514-4639 GCA_002402545.1 Syntrophaceae bacterium UBA4810 | reverse complement strand
AAAATTTATCGTATAGCAACCCGTTTTCAGAAGCCTGCCTTAGCTCGTTTAGTGGAAAATAGGACATGTCCTGTTTTTTGGTGTCGTCCGCGATTTCCATCATTCCCCCGATCCCTCGCGCTCCCATCGTGACTCGATCACAAATTTGCACCCGTCAAGAATCTTAAATCTTATTGTTTGCCCGTTCGGGTTGTTGTGACTGTCACACCATGATTTCGCCTTGACTATCTTCAGTCTCCCGGAATCCATGGCCATATATAAACGCGGCTTTTCCAATCCACGGGCACCGCCTAAGCCCTCGTCTCTTCCGCTGTTTTTCTGTATTGCGATTAGGGCAAAGCCGTCTTTGAGTTTATCGGATATGGCTTTAATCATGCCGCCAACCTTGTAGAAGTCATCATGTATTTCAAGGTAGTCTATAATATTGACCGCATCAGGCTTTATGATATCGGCAAAGTCTCCGCTGCGTTCCCATGCCTTGAACTTCCATTCTGATAGTGGACAGTCAAACTTCGACAACCTCATCTTCAGTTCTTCCGGCCCGCCTTCAGAGGAGAAAAGATGGATGTCATGCTGATTCTGATTAAATCGGATAAAATTGTGAATGAATGCTGTTTTGCCTGCGTTCGGATATCCGGCAATTACTCCAATGTTGCCCGGAAAAACATGCACAAGGTTATGGATTCCAAACGGCCATATTAAATTGAGCGGATTAATATCAGCATTCTGCCAGTCAAGAGGCTCAATTTCGTTGTTAATCCGTCGATATACGCCGTCTTTGTTGCCGTGTTTTTCAATAATACCATCTTTTTCAAGCCTTCGCAGCGTTCCCCGAAAAGTGGACTGATTTGAGTTTGTAACGCCCTGTAACGCCTTGAAACAGTCTGTCACGCTGAAGTAACCATCTGTAACGCTCACCCAGTCCTCGATTGACTCCTTAACGGATACTTCACGCTTGATATTTCTTTTTTTTGCACTCTCAATTTTATCTGAAATCCATTTTGCATCAGGTTTTTCACCCCACGATAATATAAGTTTTTCAAGCACTTGAGCAATTTCGACGGCAGGCATGCCGCCTTTTGTCAGAAGGTGCGCAATATGAAAAAGGTCATTATCGCGTCGGCC
>DHGA01000068.1:0-3505 GCA_002402545.1 Syntrophaceae bacterium UBA4810 | reverse complement strand
TAGTGCGCTTAGAAGCGCACCAGGCGTAGGCGCCGGTGCAACTTCATCAAGGCTCAATCCCTGCATCCACGAATATGCTTTCCCTTCAGCATTGACACTAGGCGGTGCGATAATGTAACCGCCCTCTCCCCGAACATCCACACCCGGCATGATCCCCGTGGCGTTTCCGATGTTCTGGCCTTTTGGGTAAACAAGATAAAGGTGGTATCCACGGGGAGTTTTTGCAATGCAAGTGATAAATGAATCAGGCAGAAGTTCTTGAATTTTCTGATACGCTTCTTCGTTATCCGAATCAATGACCAGCAACCCGGATATTTCGCCGGTCACGATCCCCACGTTAGCCATCGGCCATTTTGCCCACCAGGTGCGGATTTCTTCAGACGTGGCCCGGCGTTTTTGAAAATCAGTCCATTGGACGAATGGTTTTTTGTCCGGGCGGATGGGGATCACGGAAAAACCTTTTTCCCGATAATGAAGCGCAGCCTGGAGGTTATTCATGTGTGACACCTCCGCCGGAAAGTTCCGCAAGAATTACTTTCTCGACTTTTTCCGGCGTATCATTTTTGCATTTGCATTTTTCGCAGAGGCAATATCGGACAAAACGTGTCTTGCCCGGTGCAGCCCCCCATTTTTGTGGGTCATCGGGAATAAAGACGCCGATGACGTCCGCCCCGCCGCCGCAGAGAAGGCAAAAATCGCCGGAAGTCCTATTCATCGCGCCCCCCCGGAAAGTTGCACGCGGTTTTCAAGACGGGTATTAAGCCAGTCCTCGAACTCGCCCGACAACCATCCGACCGATTTCCCGCCCAATCGGACACGGCGCGGAAATTTCCCGGCCCTCTCCATTCGCCATATCGTGGCGTCACTTAATCCCACCCGCGCAAAAATCTCCGGTTTTCTAATGATTCGCTGATCCATACTTTTCTCCCCTCTTAAAAAAATATTTTTCATTCTTCTTCATGAACGTTTTTGCTTTTCACTACGTTCAACATTAGTAAAAGCCGAAATAAGAGGGGGGGGTTATTCCGTAGAAACAAGAAAACCCCGAACATTGCCGGGGTTAACTATGTGTTTTGTTTATGATTGTTTATTTTTTATATGAAGGGTTATATTCGATGTTATCTATGCGTTCCAAATCTTCACAAAAATTCTCTTCAACTTTGCTGTTTGAAACATCATCCATATATTCACTAAATTCATTTTTTTCTTTACCGACAATTTTTAAATAATCATTACAGGGGAACCAATCTTCACCCCGGTAACACTTTGCACCGTGCGGGCATTTTGCGCATAACTGTGTTGCATCGGCACGTTTTTCTTCTGAGGCATATTTTAATCCGGGGGTATATTGTATTTGATAAATTTTTTCATAAGCCATACGCCATTGATCTTTTATTGTTGATAATGGTCTGCCAGTAATCCGGGCCGTATCTTTGAAGGTAATCCTCGCGGGTTGTTTTCCGGCATTGTTGTATAAATCCCATACTTCCGTTAATTCATCGACATTAGAAAGCCATTTAAAGCGTTTTTCTGGAACTTTTGTTGTGAGCACCTTAATCTTATTAAGATTATGCACCATAGGTAAATTTTCAAACTCGCTAATAATTACATCCTTGCTTCGTCTTAAATCAATTCCTACTAATAAATAGCTTGAAGGTTCGCCGTTTGTCAGTTCTGTGAATATTTCGCGTGCGTGCTGACAAAGATAATCAAGATATTTTTCATTCAAGGTATTTCTGGACATATGTTTGTCGGGAATTACATCATGGTGTGCATTTTCCACTGCAAACCACGTAAAGGGGTAAGCTGAGTTCGCTGCCGGGGGTATTGTAATTTCCTTAATTTTATCCTTAAATTCTCCATCAAAGAACTGTTCTCTAAGAAGAAAGTCCCAACTATCCTTAATTTCTTTGCTCTGTGTTCCTTTAATAGAAGTAAGGTTATTTATAAAATCCTCTCGCTTTTTTTTGTTTGTTTCGTATAACTCTTTTATCTTTTGTAGCTCTTTATTATTACGCTTAATAAACTCAAGTTTGGCGCGATTCAGTTCTTCAGTTTGATTCTTCGGATCAACTTTCTTTTTCATTTGCTATCCCTCCGATCAAAAGGAATGACATTTGATTTCGTTTCGGTATGTTCTATAAGCTCACGCAGGCGGTTTTCCCATCGGTCAAGTGCCTGTCTTTTTTCCACTGCGTAATCATATCGGTTATAGACGGCAAGTATTCCTTGCAACTTATGGCCTAAAACACGCTCCGCAACAATATCATCAATGCCGATCTCTGCAAGGCGCGTTCGTAGTGTCCGCCGTAAATCGTGCGGAGTGAATTGTTCGGGAATTTTCATTTGCGTTCGGTGCCGCCTAATTGAATTAGCCAGCGCTCCGACAGTAAGCGGACGTTTTAAATCCTGTGGTGAAGAGAAAACATAATCTGAACCATAAGAATATTTTTTTGCCTGTTCAAGAATTTCAGCCATCATTGGCGAAATGGGTATTTTATTTTCCTCACGGTTTTTTCTGCTCTCCGCCGGAATGATCCACACACCATCTTTAAGCTGATCCCATCGCATAGAAACGACTTCGCCAGGGCGCTGGCCAGTGAGCAAAATTGTCTTAATGGCTAGTTTGGTTAAATGGAAAATGTCGATTTCGTTATTTTCAATAGACAAGCAATTCCAAAGTTTTTTGATTTCATCGTCAATCAATACTCTTGATCGGGAGCTTTCCTCGCCGCGCCGCATCCCGGTCAGTGGAGAAAAATCAAGAATGGCACGTTCGCAGGCAAAATTGAACATTCGCACCAGGACGCCTTGCAAACGATTTGCTGTAATGGGCGCGCGTTCTCGAACCTTGTCTAACAACAAAACAGCATCCCGACGCCTTATGTCCGTGACTTTTAGGCTCTTCCAGGCAGGCATAACATCCTTATCGACAAGGCGTTTCCGATCTTTGGCCGTCGGCGTTTTGCTCAGTTCAAGTTTCCAATACTCATCAAGCAAATCCTTGAATGTAGGTGCAGCAATTCGCTTTAGTTTCTCATCTTTGGCCTTTTTACCCGGATCAATGCCTTGCTGAACGTCTAGCATTGCCTCGGCGTGGCGTCTGCGTGCCTCTTCAAACGTAATGCCGGGGTATTCACCGATCAGCATTTTGCGTGGCCTGCCGTCAAACTGGTAACGAAAAAACCATGCCTTGTCACCGGACGGCTTAACCCGGATCGACAACCCCTTGCCGTCGGTTACTTCATACCGCTTATCTTTTGGCTTTAACTTTTTGATTTGCAGATCAGTCAACCCCATGTTAACGCTCCTTTCGGCCCTATTTTTCGCGGTTACAAGATTGGTTACAAAAAACACCCCTAAAACAATGAAACGTGTTGCAACGATTTGATAAGGTTATAAGCACAAAATTACAAGAAAGTCAAGATGTTTTGAATAGAAATGAAAAGAAAAGAAAGGGCGTGAAATGCGACGTTTTTAGCTTTGGGAGCAAGATGTCGGGTGT
>DHGA01000035.1 GCA_002402545.1 Syntrophaceae bacterium UBA4810 | reverse complement strand
TCTTATTTCCTGCGACAGCGTGTTCAACTCGGCAATGCTGAGTTTTCTAATGTCTTCCGGAAAACCAACCTTCTCCAGCACGCTGTAAGCTACTGTTTCCTGATGTTTTACCAAAATAAATATCCTTCCATCTTGAAGTTCCTCATTCTTTTCTTTCTTCTATATAGCGGGCGACAATGCGTAACGGCCGCGCGCGTTCATCAAAACCTGATATGCTGGCAATGGCTTCATTTACGTGATACTTTAATTTTTCTTTTGCCTGCTCCATCCCCAGAACAGACGGATAGGTAATTTTCCCCCGCTTTGCGTCACTGCCCGTATCCTTGCCCATTAATTCGCGGTCGCCTGTGACATTCAAAATGTCATCCGCGATTTGAAAAGCCATACCTATATTATTGCCATACTTAAACAAGGCGGCTGTTTTATTTTTTGTGGCGTCGGATATAACAGCTCCGGCTTTTAGAGACGCGGCAATCAAAGCACCGGTTTTACGCCGGTGAATGTCGCTTAAAATATTTTCGTCCGGAGGCACCTGCTCTGACAGAATATCCAGTGCCTGCCCTCCCACCATGCCGAAAATTCCCGCGGCGTAAGCTATTTCCTGAATAACGTTAAGGCGTCTTTCCGCGGGTAATCTTACTTTTCCTGATCGCGACAGAAGAACAAAGGCTTCCGTAAGCAGCGCGTCGCCGGCTAATATGGCCATTCCCTCGCCAAATACTTTATGACTGGTTGGCTTACCGCGCCGTAAATCATCGTTATCCATCGCCGGCAAGTCATCATGAATCAGAGAATAAGTATGGATCATCTCCAGAGCGCAGGCAACCGGCATGGCCGGCGCTAAATTTCCGCCGACAGCGTCCACGGCGGCCAGACATAATATAGGACGAATTCTCTTGCCTCCGGCAAAAACACTGTAATGAACAGCTTTATAAATTTCCGCCAGATTATCCTCCGGCGGCATAAGATAACTGCGCAGCGCTTCCTCCACCAACTTTTTTCTGTCTTGCAGATAAGCTTCTAAAAAATCTCTATCCTTTTCAATCACTGTCTTCTTCCTGAAAACTTTTTGTCTGCATGTCCCCTTCCTTGCCCAGAAGGGTTTCCACGCGTCTTTGCGTTTCTTCCAGTTTTGCCGAACAAAAACGGATGAGTTTAATCCCCTCTTCAAATGATTTCATGGCGTCTTCCAGGGGCATATCACCTGTTTCCATTTTTCTTACTATATTTTCCAGTTTCTGCAACGCGTCTTCAAATTTTTCTTTTGCCATAACTTTACTCCTGAAATATTTTTTGCACTTTCGCGTCAATGCTTCCTTGTGCCAGCTGTATGTTAACATTCTCACCGACAGCAAGCGCTTCCGCCCTGCGGATAATATTATTTTCGTCGCGTTTACGCGTGATGCTATAGCCGCGACGCAAAACACTTAAAGGGCTTAAAGATTCCAGCAGCGCCGTGTTTTTCCGCAATCGCTCGCCAAGAAGCGTTAAATAACCAGAAAAATACCTGCGCATATCCTTATCCATATTTTTTAATGCTTCTTTCTTTTCATCTATTTGCCGGGAAGGGGTTAGATGCAAAAGCCGCAGTTGAGTATGACGCAGTTCGGCAAATATATTTTTTTCCACATTATAAAAAGATACTTTAAGCCGTTCTTTTAATACATCCAGATGAATTTGCCAATCCATTAATAAATGACGCGGATCTTTTAACCTTTCCTGCAATTCATCAAGTTCTTCGCGCCTGTCTTCCAGATAACGTTCAAAACCCGCTTTGACTCTTTGTTTAAACTTCTGTATTTTTTGCAACAACTCTTTTCTTTCCGGCACAACCAATTCCGCGGCTGCCGATGGCGTGGGGGCGCGCAGGTCGGAGACAAAATCACAAATGGTAAAGTCTGTTTCGTGGCCTACGGCGGAAACCACAGGTATCGACGCCCGAAAAATCGCCCTGGCCACTTTCTCTTCATTAAAGGGAGCTAAATCCTCCAGCGACCCGCCGCCGCGGGCAATAATAATTACATCCGCCCTTCCGTCCGCGTGCAGCTTTTTCAAAGCCTGAATAATTTCCGCGGCAGCTTCGCCTCCCTGAACACGCACGGGAGCGATAATCAAATCTACGGAAGGAAATCGCCTTTTGGTGATATTTAAAATATCTTTGATTACGGCGCCTGTAGGTGAAGTAATTACACCGATTGTTTCCGGCAAAAACGGAATAGGCTTTTTATATTGTTCATCGAATAATCCTTCGGCGGCAAGCTTTGATTTTAACTGCTCAAATAATTTTTGCAGCGCGCCGGTACCGCGCGGCTCGGCGCTTTCCACAATAAGCTGATACTCGCCCCGCGGAGGATAAACACTGACTTTGGCGCGACACAGAATGTTCAATCCGTCTTCTAAATCAAAATTTAAACCCTGCTTGTAACGCCCGAACTGTTTGAAATAAACCGCCCTGATCTGGCTTTTTTCATCTTTAAGAGTGAAATAAATATGGCCGGACTGCGGCCGGCGCAGATTGGAAATCTCCCCTTCCACCCAGACAAAACCAAATGTTTCTTCAAGGATATATTTAATGTTATCATTTAGTTGCGAAACGGTGATCGCTTCTGTCATAAGTGCAGTCATAGAGTGTGAAGTATCAAATATTTCCGGCTAAAACAAGTTTGATTTTAACCCCTTATGAAAACTACTTAAGATTGACTTTTATCCGGCCATGTTCTAATAATGCCGGCACGCAAAAAAAGGAGAGTTTATTTTAATGAAAAGAAAAGAACTTCTGAATAAACCCGTAGAGCACATCGACATTAAATCCTTCAACGCGGTGAAGATGATCACGGCCATGAAAAAAATGTCTTTTTCCGCGCGTGATTTGGCCAACGCCGCCGATATTTACGACAAAATGCTCAAAGAAAAAAAATGCGCGATTATGCTGACTCTTGCCGGATCCACCTCTGCCGCCGGCTGCATGCAGGTTTATGTTGATCTGGTGAAAAATAATATGGTGGATGTAATCGTGGCCACCGGCGCGTCAATTGTGGATATGGACTTTTTTGAAGCGCTGGGTTTCAAGCATTATCAGGGCACACCGTTTGTGGATGATAAATTACTGCGCAAACTTTACATCGACCGCATATATGATACTTATATAGATGAAGAACAGCTTCAGGCCTGCGACCGCGCAATCAAGAAAATTGCCGACACCCTGGAAGCGCGCCCTTATTCTTCTCGCGAGTTCATTGCCGAAATGGGAAAATATTTAAAAAAACACTCTAAAAAGAAAAACTCACTCGTGCAGGCCGCATATGAAAACAATGTGCCGATTTTCTGCCCGGCTTTTTCCGACAGTTCCGCCGGATTCGGATTAGTGCTGCATCAGTATGAACGACCCGAACGCCATTTGTCCATTGACTCGGTGAAGGATTTTCTGGAATTGACAATGATAAAGATCAAAGCCGGCGCCAGCGGCTTGCTGATGATCGGCGGCGGCGTGCCGAAAAACTTCGCTCAGGATACCGTTGTCTGCGCGGAAATACTCGGCAAAGATGTTCCCATGCATAAATACGCGATTCAAATAACGGTGGCGGATGTGCGCGACGGAGCCTGTTCGAGTTCCACGCTTAAAGAAGCGAACTCCTGGGGCAAAGTGGATTCAACATGCGAACAAATGGTTTACGCTGAAGCTACAACCGTTTTGCCTTTGCTGGCGAGTTACGCTTATCATAAAGGAAACTGGAAAAAACGAAAAAAATGGCAACTGGCAAAAATCTTTAATTCTTAAAGTCAAAAGTGTGGAGGGGATCGAACAGATATTATAAGTATTCTATTTCATTGTGTATTTGTCTGTTCGGTTTTTATAAATATCCCCAAAAAATACCCCAAAATTCTAACTTTCAGCATCTTTATCTTTCTTTGATGCAAAATGGCGCGGCAGCATTTTGTAAAAATACCACACAGCTTTACATTAACAAATCTGCTATCAATATAATATCGGGTCGCTGCCAAGCGACATTGATTGCGGGTAAAAAATATCTTGCATATACTGACGAAAGCGTGAAAAGTTAAATAAGAAGATAAAAATATTTATTAATACCAGAAGAATAGGCGAATCGTAGCGTCACAAAAACATATGTTCAAGGAGGCGGATATGACGGCAACTATACTGGTTATGTTGTATATACTTTTTCCTGCCCTGGTTATCTATCTGTGCTACAGATTTCCCAGGATAAACAAAATTGGCGCTGTAGTAATTTGTTATATTTCAGGTATCATACTCGGCAATATCGGCGTGCTGCCAGAGAATTTTTATTCCGTTCAGGAACCTTTATCAGAAGTCAGCGTGGTCATCGCACTGCCACTCCTTCTTTTTTCGATGGATGTGCGCAAATGGTCGCGCCTGGCGGGAAAAACACTTCTTTCCATGCTATTGGCGACAATTTCTATTGTGATTGTCGCAATTACCGGTTTTTTTATTATAAAACCGTATGTCAGCGATGCCTGGCAGCTTTCGGCGCTATCCATCGGAGTATACACAGGGGGCACGCCTAATCTCGCAGCCATTAAGACGGCGCTCAATGTGGAATCGACTCGCTTTATCATCGTCCATACCTACGACACCGTTATCTCAATTATTTATATTATTTTTTGCATTACCATTGCCCGCAGGGTATTCGGTATTTTGCTGCCGCCATTTGTGAAGGCTTCCTCAAACCAGGGCGCTGAAGGAGACACAGATGGATTAGAGACGGAACAAATCAAGGCATACTCAGGCATTTTTGGCAGGAAATTTTTGCCGGGACTTGCCGCGGCACTGGGCATTGCCGTGGGAATTGTAGGGCTATCTGTTTTTCTCGGATCTTTGATGCCTAAAGATTGCTCCACTTCTTTTATTATTCTCTCAATAACCACGCTCGGTATAGGCGCGTCCTTTATTCCCAAAATCCGCAGCATCGCTAAAACCTTTCAGTTTGGTATGTATGTCATTTATATTTTCTGTTTCACCGTTGCTTCTATGGCCAACTTCAAGATGCTGGTAAATATCGACGTGCCGATAATGCTCTTTATCGTGTTTTCTATTTTTGGTTCAATGGTTCTGCACGCGGTCTTGTGTGCACCATTCAAGATTGATACCGATACTTTCATTGTTGTTTCCGCATCCGCAATATGTTCGCCACCCCTGGTGCCTGTGGTTACCGACGGCCTGAAAAATCAGGAGGTGCTGCTTTCCGGTCTCACAACGGGCATCATCGGATACGCGATAGGAAACTATTTGGGCATTTCGATAGGACTAGCCCTACTCAACTTTTTTTAATGAGAATTTAAAGAAAGGAATATTTATTTAATTATGAAAGATAGGAGCGCCGCGCCCGGGAAGGATGAGAAAATGAAAAAAGCTGAAACGTGTCTGCCAAAAAAGGGAAGAAGCCATAAAGAGATATTGAATGAGCTTCGCGGTTTTGGGAAGAATGACCCGGATTACAAAAAAAGCAGAACATGGAGCCTGGTCTATTACCTGGGCGAGGGTCATACGCGTTTCCTCCAACAGGCCTATAATTATTATTTTTCCGCAAACGGCCTCAATCCGACCGTGTTCCAAAGCCTCAAAAGAATGGAGAGCGAGGTCGTGCGAATCACGGCTAATCTTCATCACGGAGACAGACAAGTGGCGGGTGTTATGACGTCCGGCGGAACGGAAAGTTGTCTTCTGGCCGTGAAGACCTACCGTGATATGGCTCGCGAGCAAAAGAAAATAAAAAAGCCGGAGATGGTGCTTCCGACAACCGCGCATGTAGCGTGGGAAAAGGGCGCGAAATATTTCGGCGTGAAAGCTGTGCATGCGCCACTCGATAAAAGCCTCCGTGTTGATATTAAGGCAGTAAAAAAACTCATCAACAAAAACACCGTCATGATTCTCGGTTCCGCGCCGGAATATCCCCATGGTATGATCGACCCGATAGAAGAGTTGGGCGAAATAGCCAAAGATAAAAACATACCCCTTCATGTCGATGCGTGTCTGGGTGGATACCTGCTACCCTTTGCGGAGATGCTTGGTTATCCGGTACCTGCCTGGGACTACCGCGTCGAAGGCGTGACATCAATATCGGCGGACACGCACAAGTATGGCTTCAGCGCCAAGGGAGCATCCACCGTAACTTACCGCAGTATTGAAATACTTAAATACCAGCTTTATGTCTATGAAAACTGGCCCGGCGGAATTTTTGCCTCTCCGGCGCTTTTAGGTACAAGGCCAGGCGGCGCCTATGCCGCCGCCTGGGCAGCTCTCCAGTCAATAGGCGAGAATGGATACCGCAAATTAACTAAGACGATTATTGAGACAGCGGAGAAACTAAAGGCCGGTATCGAAGCAATCCCCGAGCTTGAAGTCCTGGGCAAACCTATGGGAAGCGTCTTTGCTTACCGCTCGAAAAGCAGGGAAGTTAATATCTACGCCGTCGGCGACCAGATGGAAAAGCTTGGATGGCAGATTGACCGACTTCAGTTTCCGGAGGCGCTGCACGCGATGGTTACGCCATTGCACGCGGGAATAGTGAAGCAGTACCTTAAAGATTTGCGGCAGACCGTACGAATGGTCAAGGGTAAACCAGAGCTTTCCGAAAAAGGAGCGGCAGCCATGTACGGCTTGATTGCCAATATCCCCTTAAGGGGAATGGTCCGGAAAAACGTTCTGAAAATGTTTGCCGAAATGTACGGGCCTGATGCGAAGATGATTGACCCGACAACTACCAGCCTCTCGTCAGATGAAGGAGGCGGCGATAAACCTGACTTTGCCACACGCATGGCAATGGCCTATCTGAGGGTGAAAAACAGATTCAGAAAACAAGACTAATATATTGAATTAAAATGCCTATTTTCAATTTGCGCAAAAGCTTTTGAATATAAAGTAAAAATATCTTTTCGATGCTTAAATTGACTGTGGAAAAACTAAGGCCGTCGTATCAATTCCTCTTTTAACATGTTGGCCATAATCTTTTCATACAATCCGGGCGCTAAGCGGCTCAGAAAGTATGTCATTTTTCCTGTCGGTGTCAAGACAACCATGCGCTTTCTTTTTATAACTCCTTTAAAAACAGCTTGGGCGACGTGCTCCGGTGTGTCTTCCGTTCCAACTTTGGACTGAGGATGGCGACTGATAGAGCCGTCGCCATCCAGAGCCCTTTGCTGTAAATGCGTCTTGGTAAAACCCGGACAGAGCATCATCACATGCACACCTTTATCTTTGACTTCGGTCCGCAAACTTTCAAAAAGACCGTGCAGAGCGTGCTTGCTGGCGCTGTAGCCGGTGCGTCCAAGAAGTGGGGCATAGCCGGCATGGCTGGAGGTAACTACTATGACACCCTTGCGGTCAATGAGGCTTTTTATCGCCGCTTTGGTGCAGTAGAGCGCTCCAAAGAAGTTGATGTCCATTACTTTTTTGTATACAGATGTTTCAGTATCGACAAATGCGCTGCGTTGAGTAATGCCGGCATTGTTAATCAGAAAATCAATTCCCCCGAATGTGTCAATGACGGCTTGGATGGTTTGAAAACACTGCTCTTCGCTGCTCACATCGCAGGTGAAGGCTTTTGCCTCAATGCCTGAAGCGCGTAGCAGCGCGGCCCGACGCGAAGCTTCTTCTTTGTTCATGTCGATGAGGGCCACGCGGATCCCTTCGCGACCGAAGCGCCGGCAAATAGCCAGGCCGATTCCGCTGGCTCCTCCCGTCACTGCAATTACTTTACCCGCAAGTTGATATTTCATGGTGCTATTCCTGTGAATAAGATTATGCAGTTTGTTCAATTTCTTCCCCGGCTGGTATTTTTCTCCTGGAGAAGAAAAACGCGGCGGAAAGACCCGCAATTATGTGCCAGATTCCCCACCAGGCAACAACGATAGCCATGCCGCCAAGGCCGCCAAAGAAATTGAAAACGAGAACAAGACCCAGGGCGGAATTTTGTATTCCCACCTCGATGGATACGGCCCGTGAATCGCGCTCGCCGCAGCGAAGACCTTTTGCCGACCACCAGCCGATATTCAACGCTAGCAGATTATGAATGAACACGGCGATAATGACAATATTTACGTAGTTGATGAAGTTTTTCCAATTGGCGAGGAGCGCTCCGGCAACAATTAATATGAAGAAGATGAGCGAGAATATTTTAAAAGGGCGGCGCAATTTATCGGCAATACCGGGAAAAATACGCGATACCGTCATGCCGATAGCCATTGGAATACCGAGAATTACGACGATAGTAAAAAAAACGTCGAAGGGACTCAGGCTGACCTGGCGGAGAATGTCGGCGGTATGCGGATTAAGCCCGCCCCAGATTGCCAGATTGAGCGGGGTCATTACTATCGCGGCCAAAGTAGAAACGGCGGTCATACTGATCGATACGGCGGTATTTCCCCTGGCGAGATAGGTGATGATATTGGAAAGATTACCGCCTGGGCAGGCCGCCACCAAAATCATTCCCAAAGCAATAGAGGGCGCGGGGTTTATTATAAGAGTGAGCAAAAAGGTAAATGCGGGAAGAAGTATGAACTGTGCGACGAGCCCGATAACCGGAGTTTTCGGCTTGACAAAAATTCTCTTGAAATCTTCCAGCTTCAGTTCAAGAGCGACACCAAGCATCATGACACCAATGGCTAGGTTGATAATAAAAAGCCCCTGCGGGTTGAAATTCAGCCTCACCTGGTCAAGCGCAGCTACATCCATAAATATCCTCCTTTTATATTTAATAGCATCCCGCCGAGGCATCTTGAGTCGCGGCGGAATATTTTATGATTTAGAATACTTCATAAAATTTAAACAAACTTAAAGTTATTTATGCCCTCCATATTTGGTCCGAATTTAAAATCAACTGCTCTTGTACCCGCCTAGATTAGCCAGCGCGACACTGCCGGGGCTGATCACGGAAGGATCAACCTTGACGTTAATGCAGGCCGTTTTTCCGGAGGCGAAAGCCGCTTCCAGCGCTGGACGAATGTCCTGTGGTTTTTCCACGCATACACCGAAACCGCCCAGCACTTCCACCATCTTATGGTAATCGACCCAACCCAACTCGGTTCCATTTGGGATATGGTGACCGAGACGAAGCTGCTGGCTGTGCATAATCATGCCCCATGCCTGGTCGTTGCCGATAACCACGACAATCGGCAGCTTTTTGCGAATTGCGGTATGAAACTCCATGAAGTTAAATCCGACCGAACCATCGCCCATAATCAGCAGAACTCGTTTGTCCGGGTGTTTAAGTTTGGCGGCATTGGCATAGGGAATTCCGACAGCAAGGCATCCGTATAAGCCGTAGTCAAGGTAGGTTCCGCCCTTGCGGATGGTACGTGTCATCCCCATCCAGGTGGATGTATCGCCGCCGTCGGCGACCACGATGTCGTCCTCGCGATCCATAAAATCATTTACTTCTTTTGCCAGCCGCATGGGATGAATTGGAATATTTTCGCTTTCCCACATCTGCTTGGCTTCGTTTTTGCCGTCTTTGTCCGCTTTGCGGACAGTTTCCACCCACGGCGCGTATTGCTTGCGCATTTTTTCGCCAAGAGCTTGATGATCGAGAATGCCGTTGAGTTCAGAAAAGAACGCTTTGGCGTCGCTGACGATGCCCAGGTCAACGCTGCGGTTGCGCCCGATTTCACTTGCTGCAATGTCCACGTGAATTAATTTCGCCTGCGGGGGGAAGATTTCACCGAAGATATAAAACAAACTCAAACGGCCGCCGATAAAAAGGATAAGATCACAACTCATCAGGCTAAGCATAGCCGCGCCGGGCCTGATGGCCAGAGATGATTCGAAGCAGAGGGGATGCGTGTCGGATATGACGCCCCGTCCCGCTCCGGCGGTAAAAGCGGGCATGCCTATTTTTTCCACGAACTCGATAAATTCTTTTTCCGCGTCGGCGTACCAGATACCGCTGCCGCCGATAACAATCGGGTTTTTCGCCGCCTTCAACAGCTCCACAACCTTTTTGGTATTTTCCCGGTCTACGGGTTTGGAACTAAGCGTGGTGCTCATCTTTTTTACCTTTGCCATATCAACCGTTGCATTGAGAACGTCACAGGGAAGTTCCAGGTAAACCGGGCCTGGTCTGCCGCTCATGGCCGTGCGGAATGCTATATCAATAAATTCGGGAATCCGCTCCGGGACATGACAGACCAAAGCTTTTTTTACCATAGGTTCAATAACGGGAAGCTGGCTCATATCCTGAAGGTCGAGTTTTTCCACGCTTTCCAGGCCGACGCAACCGGCGATTAGAATTACCGGGGCATTGGATAGCCTGGTGCTGGCGATTCCGGTCAGCGCGTTGGTAAAGCCCGGTCCTGCCGTGACCATAGCCACGGCGGGTTTTCGATTCATTCTGGCCCATGCTTCCGCCATGAATACCGCTGCCTGCTCGTGACGCGTGTCAAAAATGGTCACTTTTGTATTTTCCAAAAATTGATAAATAGGGGTGATATGTCCGCCGCTTAAAGAAAAGATGTAATCAACCTTTCTCTCGATAAGAGATTCTGCAACGAGCCTGCCGCCGATAATGTTATCCATAAACTCTTCTCCTGTAATAAATATTTTTTTTATTTATAATTCCATACACTGTCCACCGTCGATATTGATGGCCTGACCGGTAATATAGCGCGAAGCGTCAGAAGCAAGAAAAACAGCAAGGTCGGCGGCGTCGCGAGGCAGACCGATATAACCCAGAGGAATTGTCGTACACATTTCCTTTTCTCTTTCTTCAATGGTGCAGTTGAAAAATGATGCTTCTAGGCCGAAACGCCATTTTTCCAGATCAGTTGCAATTTGCCCCGGACAAATCGCGTTGACCCTTATACCCGCTCCACCCAGTTCTTTGGCCATGACCTTGGTCAGCATGATGACCCCTGATTTGGCCACGGCGTAAGCGCTGTTGAAAATCGGCGGTACCTTGCCGGCGCGGGAGGCAGTATTCACAATCGCCGCGGGTTTGCCCAACATCATGGGAATTACCGCGCGTGACACACGAAAGACGGAAAAAAGATTCACATCCACTGTTTTGATCCAGTCTGTTTCAGAATAATTCAAGACCGTATTGGGCACGCCGAATGAAGCCCCGGCATTGTTACATAAAATATCAATATGATCGAAGTGAGCTTTTATTTTTTCTATCATTTCGCCTATCGAATCGTTATCGGTAACATCAACGGCGACGGCCATGGTTTTCACTTTATATTCTTTGGCCATCTGCTCCGCGATTTCGTTCATTTCCTCCTGCGTTGCTGTTTTCAGGACGGCTTCGGGACTTGAAGCTTTACCTAAATCGGCAATAATAATCTGGCAACCGTTCTCGGCGAGCTTTTCGGCTATGCCGTAACCGATGCCCGTTTTTTTTCCGGCTCCGGTGATTATTGCCGTTTTCCCTTTCAGATCTTCATGCATGAGCTTTCTCCTCGTTCATCAGATGATGGAATGTCAAAGCGCATATTTTGTGTAACTTTTACCAGTTGCGGTGGTCCAGATGCGCATACTTGGGTAGCAACCGCGTGGGAAGTGCCAGCGCGTCTTTTCTAAAAGGCGGGGCCAACTGCTTGCCGTCGACGACAAATTCCAGCACAGTCGGTTTTCTGCTCTTCAAGCACATGTCAAATGCTTCTCTGATATCAGCGACGCGTTCTACACGTACACCCTGAGCGCCCAGCGCTTGAGCGGCGGGAACAAAACTTTCCGGAGTAGGAATATCCACGCCGATAAATCTATTATTATAAAAGTCTACCTGGTTTTTCGCTTCCGCGCCCCACCACATGTTGCGGAAAACACAGGCCACGACGGGAAGGTTATGCTCCACAGCCGTACTTACTTCATGCAGACTCATTCCCCAGGCGCCGTCGCCAATAATGGCAATCACCGGCGCGTCCGGGCAGCCGATCTGCGCGCCTAACGCCGCCGGATAGGCAAAACCGGTATTACCGAAAGTCAAAGCCGCAATATGCTTGCGCGGTTTGTTGAACTTCAGATAGCTGTTTGCCGTGGAGGCGACGTTGCCGATATCAGTGGTAACAATCGCATCGTCCGGCAGTGCCCGGGATATTTCAAGAAGCACCCGCCGGGGGTTAATAGGATTGCCGTCTAACATGGCGCTCTTTATAATTTCCTCTTCCCAGATTTGTTTTTCCCTAGCCACTTCGGAGAGGCGTTTTGCATCTGGTTGCCGCGCGCCGTCTTCCGCGCGCAGTCGTTTTAGGATTTCCACTGTCGCTTCTTTCGCGTCCCCGATAATTCCTATCTCGACAGGATGAGTCCGCGCGATGTGTTTCGGGTTGATATCAATCTGGATTATTTTGGCGTTTTCCGGAAAGTAATTGATGTCATACTGAGGCAAAGTGCCGAAAACAGACAAGCGCGTACCGACGGCAAGGATAACATCGGCTTCGGACAAAATATGCATAGCCGCTTTTGAACCCATGTAACCGATGGGGCCTGTAAAGAGCGGATGATTTCCGTAAAATGCGTCATTGTGAAGATACGTGACCGCCACCGGCGCGGTCAGATGTTCGGCGATAGCTTTAATGAATTCAAGAGCATCAGCGTCGACAGCACCGCGTCCGGAGACGATAACCGGCTTTTTAGCTTTGGCTAAAAGCCGCGCCGCTTGAGCAATGCTTTCCAAAGAACCGCAGCCGCGCGCGTCCACCCGGTACTGCGAGGGCTTAAGAATGCGTTCTTCCAGTTCGCCATAGAAATAATCGCGGGGAATGTCATAGAGGACGGCTCCTCGTTCAGCATAAGCAAGCCGGAAGGCCGTTCTCAGGCAATCGGCGGCGCGCTTGGGATGGGGCACGCGCACGACGGCTTTTGTGATGGCGCGGAAGACGGAGACCTGGTCGCATTCCTGGAAGCCGTCCCAGCCGATTGTTGGCGTACCGGCTGACGGCGAGATGATAACAAGAGGCGTATGCCCCATGTTCGCGGCGGCCACAGAGGTAACCATGTTGGTTATTCCCGGTCCGTTTTGTCCGGCCACAACGCCGGCACGGCCGGTTACGCGGCAGTAAGCGTCTTCCATGTGCGCCGCGCTCTGTTCATGGCGCACAGGAATGAATTTAATACCAGCCGCCGGAAAGAGATCCAGCATATCCATAAAGGCGGAGCCGACGATACCACAAACATGATCCACTCCTTCCGCAAGCAGGGTTTCGACAATCGCCTCGCTTGGTGTCATTTTTACCTTATCCATTTTACAACCTCCGCTGATTCTTGATCATTAAACATGCCATTGAACTTTTAAATTTTAATGGCATGTTTAATTTTTCTTTAATAGTGCCCATGTTTCACGGGCAATCATTA
>DHGA01000092.1:8132-8294 GCA_002402545.1 Syntrophaceae bacterium UBA4810 | reverse complement strand
TCGAATATTCCCGTCAAAAGCAAAATCAGTCCGGAGACGGCGATGGCCCAGTGTTCGATAAGTTCTACTTTGCTGTGACGGACAATCAGATTTTTGTTAGCGATGATTTCTTCAGCCATTTTTCCCCTCCTTCTTTTTCACTTCTTCCTTGCGGCGGGAAAA
>DHGA01000092.1:0-8067 GCA_002402545.1 Syntrophaceae bacterium UBA4810 | reverse complement strand
TGGTCATTGTTTTATTAATTTCTTCAAAGGGCACGGGAGATATATATAAGGTCGAAGTGCCGCCATTTTGTAAGTCACCATAAACAAAGCCGTTTATGCGGCGCGCCCGCTCAATTGCGACTTTCTCAATTGCTTTCCTCGATCCGATAAGCAATGCCTCTCGTGGGCAGGCCTCCACACAGCCGGGCAGCTTGCGTTCTTTGAGTCTATCGAAACACAAANNCATTTATACATCACGCCGTTGCCCATAAAGCCGGGGAGAACATGTAGATAAATTCCCACGCCGGACTGCCGCTGCGGAATCTCCCAGGGGCAGACATCTTTGCATTTCGCGCCGCCGAAACACTGATTCTGATTAATTACCACAGCGCCGTTTTTAAATTTATGATTGGCGGAAAAGGGACAGATCGTCGCGCAGGCCGGATTATCGCAGTGCATGCAGCGGCGCGGCACATAAATTGTCTTTTTCCTACCCGCAAAATTAACTTCCGCCTTGTGCACATAAATAAAATTGTAAGGAGTTAAACGATCGAATACTTCCTGTTTTTTTGACCAGTCTTCGATGGTTTTCCGCGGCCAGGGCTCCGGAATTGGATCAATTGGATGAGAAATTTTATTTTTATTGATCTCTTTGCAGATGTTTACGCAGGCGGGAATTTTCCGGTCAACACAGCCGTCACACAGGCTTAAATCAATAATCGTCGATAAACGCTCTCCGGCAGCGGCATCAGCGCTTCGGGGCAGGCTTACCCCGGAAAGCAATGCCGCGCCTGCTGTTACCTGCAAAAAAGAGCGGCGGGTCATTTTTGATTTATTATTTTGGTTCATATTACCCCTCCGTCTTAGCTGTTAAATTATTCATTATCAGAAAATATATGATTAGTCCTGATAATTTTTAATATTTGCCGACAGCGGCAAGGTAGGTAGTAAATTCTTCTTCGCCGTCCACGCCCAGAAGTTCATCACAGGCACTCTGATTATAAGCGGCCACGGCGCAGCAGCCCGCGTCGATACTCTGGCAGGCCAGGTACAGATTCTGACCGACATGGCCTACGTCAATGGCAATCACTTTGTGCGCGGCTAAATCATAGCGCCACTCCATGCGCGCGGGAATTGCCGTCCAGAAAAAGGTTACGGCGGACGTGGCGATAAAACTTTGGCCGAAGCAGGCGGCCGCCGCCTTGCGCCCGATTTGTTCGTCGAGTTTCAATTGCGCCAGCTTTTCTTCAAAAGGCAGATAACGGTAAAGTCCGGCGGGAAGATTGCTGACACGATTAACGATTAAATATGTTTCAAAAGAGTGGCGTGCTCCGGCGGAAGGGACAGAGCGCAAAGCGGTTTCAAGACTCACCACACAGCGCACACCCTGTGTCGCCCAAAGCAGAGCGGCAAGTTCCGCAAGCGTCAGTGAATCTTTTTTATAGTCGCGCACGCTTTCGCGAAAGGCAATCGCCTCGCCCAGCGGCAGCTTGCCCAGTTTTACCAGTGCATCTTTGCCGTTGGGCAGATCAATTTTTGGCATATCGGCGGGAAGCGGTTTTTGCAGCGGCGGCGCAGGTAGCCCCTGACTTTGCTTTGTCTGCGAGAAATTAATCTGCTGACGAATGGCGTCTTTCAGAAAGAAACGATTTGTTTCAAAACGTTTTTGGGACATGGAATGAATACCTGATGGTTATTTGTAGCCCTTCACAAAATCGGTAATTTCTTTAAACAACGACGCGTCGACGTAAAACGGCCAGTCGTTATGGCCCGCGCCTTTGATTACCCACATCTTTTTTCTGCCTTCGGGAAGATTCGCGTACAAATTATGCGCATGTTTGATGGGCAGAATTTCGTCTCGCTCCGCGCCGACCACAGAAATATTCTTCTTAAACGATTTAAGATTTTCAATACTGTCATATTTGTCGGTCAAAACCAGTTTTACCGGCAAAAAAGGAAACAATGATTTGGCGACAGATGCCAGTGAATCCCAGGGGGTAATCAAAATTATTCCCGCGATAGGAACTTCCGTTTGCTTGGCGATGGCGGCGGCAACACCACAGCCCAACGATTCCCCCAGAAGATAAAGAGGTTCTCCGTATTGCTTATAAGCAAGATTTACCGTTTCTAACCCATCGGCAACAAACGGTTTTTCTCCAACTTTTCCCGGACGTCCACCATATTTCGGATATTCGGCTAAAATTACTCGGAAACCCAGTTTCATCAGCGGCTCCAGATAAAATTCCCGGTCGAAAGCCGTCCCGCCGTTGCCGTGAAACAAAACAATGGTTCCGCCGGGCGCGGGCGCATCCAACGTAGAGACAAGCCCCCGATAGCCATCAGCTTTTTCCGGCCATAATTTCATATTAACTGATGCCAGCATCCGCGGTGAAGGAACTTCGGAACTCGGAAAATATAGAAACTTGTTTTGCATATTACAGCCTCCAAAAAACATTGCCGCGATGAGAAACAACAGAGTCGTTCTTATATTTTGTTTAATTCTGTACTTTGGATGTTCGATTATTGTGCCTCTTCCTTTTATTTCACTTATTAATTTTCTCCCTACCATTTAATTATTTCTCTGGCTTATGCTCTTCTATTATTCGCTCAGCATCACGATCATAAGAATCTGCTAATTCTCGTAATATCACAGCAAATCTTGCATAACCTGCATCCTCAACATCACTGGCCTTTTTCCGCCACCGTGTAGCCAGCTCTCTTTCTGGCTTACCCGTTGGATCAACCCAATGTGAACCTCTGGAATTAAACACCTCAGTTCGAAATCCTCTTCGCATTTCTTCGGCGTCTCTGGCGTTTAGTGCGCAAGCTGCCACCTTATCGATCCAAAGACCATCAGAATCAGAAGGACAATAAAATAATACCGCTCCAACCTTAATCATGGCGACTTCAAGATGGCCGGACTTCTTACATTCTTGCTTAACACTTTTAAGCCACACCTCGAAATCTTCTGGAGAGAATCTCCCGTCGTCATTTAACCCCGGCGGTCTCCTCCATTCGTGTAAAAGTCGCCAGGCGTTCGATGCAATAGCTTTTCTCTTCTCGTCAAGTTCCTCTTTTGGCTTTTCTTCATTTTTGGATCGAAAGATAAGACGGGTTACTTCACAAAAAAACTCGGGCTTGGTAGCAAGTAGTTTTTCAAGCAGCTTGGGCTTAGCTCCACTATGACTTTTCAGTAACGGCAAATAAGCCCATTCAACTCTGAAAAGATCATCTTGATCAGTATTAGGGTCATTCTGCAACTCCTTGATGAGTTCTGCAATCTGATAATGGTCAACTGAAATTGCAGGTTCTGATGTAGATATACAATCCAATAGAGTCTTAACAGTTCGTTTTGTATCTAATGGTAATTTTTTATATAACCGTGCATACAGACAATCAATTGCTGCCTGTGGGCGAGACACTTCAAGCAGTTTATCAATTGCAAACAAGAGATCATTTTCAGATTGATAAGGGTTAACCTGCACTGTTTGCCAGTATGTATTCTCGGAACTATCTAGCCACTTACTTGCACGGTCCCATGTTGCAACCTCGAAAGGTAAATTAATTAGAAATAGGCAACTCTGCACCAACGACCAGTTAGTGCGATCTAATCCATCCACCCACTGCCATCCTTGACACTGATATCGACTCCAGACGAAGCTAGCCGTAAATTGCCGATAGGTGATATTTTCAACATCCAAATAGTTTGGTATCAAATCATGGTCTATATCGTTATCAGCAATTACACCCAGCGCCAATCCCACTTGATTCGGCGAGTTAACTTTATCAACAAACGCTATGACACCCTGCAATCCCTTAGTGTTCATAATTTCCTGAACAGCGTGCTGTCGCATTTCATATAATTTTTTACGTTGTTCTTCATATTCTCCTTTCTTGTCAAAGAGGCTAAATTCATTAGTGATAAAAAGTCTGCTGTAGAGACCTTCTGGACTAGATGGTGCTAGTTTATTAGCAGTGGCTTCAATTTTTGACACATCCTCAGCCTCCAGTGCCCATTCCGCATCAGAAAATCGACGGTGTTTCATTGCAAACTCTGTAAGATTTGTCCAAATCGATATCCGTTGATCTTCTGAAAGGTTGGCGATATCTTCCGAAGTTAGATATTCCAACACAGCATCAAATGATGGTTTGGGTAAATTATCAAGATTTTTGACTAACTCTTTTAGTTTAGATAAATCGCTGCATGCCATTTCCACAGCAAGCTCAGCATATCCTGTAACCTGATCCCAATATTCTTTATCTGTAACTTTGGGCTCCCAGTCTTCGGAAATGATATTGCACCAGCGAGGCTTGTATACACCAAATGATGTCTGATGCTGTTTGGGCAACAAACTAAGTAGCACTTTCCAAGCAACATTTGGAAAATCTGTGCTGATCGCCTTAATAGATGTAATACGTTTATTAAAAGGGGCCAAGGTTTGGGGATGCCATGGCAACAAAATTGTTATAAGAGAATTGGCCGGTCTGTTTGACCAATTCCCACCCGGATCGTGGGATGCCAGCTCAGCTAAGATTACAGCCACACGCACAAAATGTTCTTCGCTCCAGGACAAACTTTCCATCGCCCAGAGCAAACCGGTCATGTAATTTCTGCCGAAAATGCCTTTTCCTTCTTGTGCAAAAAGCTCATCGAATGGGCATGGTTTTTGTTGTAGTGCTTTTTCTACCGAATTTAAGAATTCACCTGGTGCCGCTTCGGCTAGTGTGGGCAATAAATTATTGAGGCTGCCCCAGAGTTGCCAACGCGCATTCTCAAATATATTACGTATGGCAAGAATAGCAGTGGCCTCTGGTTTACGTTGAGAGCAATTTTGCAATATAGTTCCGTAGTTTCCAAGTAATGCCAGAGTTTCCGCCATACCTTGACGCAAATCTGACGAATATTTCAGCACTTTCCCGTGAATACTTGCGGCATATCGCTCTTCAAGTGACAGTTCAAATTGTGGGTCTAACTCTGTAAGCACTTCAACTGAACAATCTCTGAATTGATCTAAGTGAGTATCAAATATTCTAGAGCCTAAAGCATTCCATAGCGCCTTCCGATCTATCACTTCCCAATGACCGTTCCTCAATGTTAACGGTTTGTCTTGTTTCTGAAGAACTTCCCGCAGGATGGCTACCCAGGAGTTAAAATCCATTGACCAGCCTCCTTATTATTTCCAGATCGGACTTATTACTTTCATCCCATTTCCCCAGCATTGCAACAATGGTTAATGCTTGTGCCTGAGCAGAATCATTAATAGCTTCAGAAGATACTGGTTCTTTTGGGACAACGAAGCCGTCTGGAATTGATGGTATATTTTCTTGAACACTTTCGGAAATTGCTGATTCAAGTTTTGCTTCCGCGTCTGCAGTTTCAAAAAGCACAGAAAACACCCATAAAGCTACTTCCCTTATCTCGTTGAGTGTTTGTTGTGTTGGAACACTGAATACCCCACTATGATATTGCTCACTACGTTGGCTGTGATACCAAACGATGTCAGCTTTATCTTTATATTCAGGAAGACCTCGCCGCTTAATTTCCTGCAAGAAAAAATCTAACTTTGTATGGTAGTTCTTCATCCATTTCTCTACATCTGCTTTTTGATATGCCCTATTTCCTCTTTGTATAGGATCCAATGATAAGTAAGTAGCGATGGATACCTCTATGGAATTGTCAAAACTTATGAGCGCTAATCTACGGTCATAGTCATTACCTTTGCGGTGATGAGTCTCGGCATGAAAAATTAGTTCAAAAGGTCTCATCGCCCAAGGTTTGAGTTGCTGTTTAATCTTCACTGTACCTCTATAATAATTGATTTTTCATAGGTTTCCCTTTTCCCTTTAAATGGCCGTGCTGCTTCAACGCATAACAACTACCATAGAAGCGTATCTTTTTTTGATAACATAAATGGCGTGTGTTATTTCAATGAAATCGTAACACATCATATTTTTTTGTAAAGTGGGAAAATTAAAAGAATCTAAGAAAACAGTTAATATATCTGGATTCCGGCCTACGCCGGAATGACAAATATAGTATTTATTAGCGGTGCGTCATTTTAGTTCCATGCAGAACTTATCAATCTTTTCCGGCGGGACGATGGGGTATTTGCCGGTATAGCAGGCAAGGCAGAAATTATCCCTGCCCAGACCGGTGGCGCGGATCATGCCGTCAAGCGTCAGATAGTGCAGGGAGTCCAGGCCGATGAATTCGGCGATTGCTTTTTCGTTTTCCTTGACAGAGGCAATCAATTCTCCCTTGGAGGAAAAATCAATGCCGTAGGGACAGGGATAAACTGTCGGCGGGCAGCTTACCGCCATGTGGATTTCTTTTATGCCAATTTTGCGCAGGCTCTGCACACGGTTGCGACTGGTAGTGCCGCGGATAATCGAATCTTCCACAATCAGAACTTTTTTATTTTCCAGTAAGGGCTTTACCGGATTGAGTTTTACGCGCACGGCAAAATCACGCATGGGCTGAGTGGGCTGGATAAAAGTGCGTCCCACGTAGTGATTACGGATCATCCCCATTTCAAAGGTAATGTTGCTTTCTTCCGCGTAACCCAGCGCGGCGTAATTTCCGGAATCGGGAAAAGGCATCACAATTTCCACGTCCGGCCTGTATTCTCGCGCCAGTTCATGGCCGAGACGCTTGCGGCACAGATACACATTCTGGCCGAAAATCTGGCTGTCGGGACGGGCAAAATAGATGAGCTCAAAGATGCAGTGGCATGTTTTAATTTTGGGGAAAGGTTTTAGACTTTTTAAACCTTTCGCGTCGATGATAATAATTTCCCCCGGCTCGACATCGCGAACATACTGCGCGCCCACCAGATCAAAGGCGCAGGTCTCAGACGCAATCACCCAGGAGCCGTTTAGTTTTCCCAGCGCCAGCGGCCGGAAACCGCGCGGGTCTCGCGCGGCAATTATTTTATCGCGGGTAATCATCACCAGGCAGTAAGCGCCCTCGATGCGGGATAGAGCGGCAGTTAAAGCCTCCTCCAATCCTTTTTTCAAATGATGCGCCATCAGATGAATGATGACTTCACTGTCCATCGTGGATTGAAAAATCGAGCCGCTGTCTTCCAGCTCCTGACGCAATTTTTGCGCGTTGAGAATATTGCCGTTGTGCGCCAGCGCGTAATATTCCTCGCCGAAATGCACCAAAAAAGGTTGGGCGTTGGAAATGTTGGATGAGCCGGTGGTGGAATAGCGCACATGCCCGATGGCGAGCGACCCGGGAAGTTTCTGCAGCGTCGGTTCGCGGAAGACTTCCGAGGCTAGTCCCATGCCCTTGTGCTCGTAAACCTGACAGCCGTCGGAGCTGACGATGCCTGAGGATTCCTGCCCGCGATGCTGCAGGGCGAAAAGCCCAAAGAAAGTCACGCGGGAGGCGTCTTCATGTCCGTAGATGGCGAACACGCCGCATTCTTCGCGGGGATAGTTGGATTCGTTTAAACTGTCTTCAAATAATGATTCCATAAATATTTTTCTTTTACCTCGTTAACATCAGCTCAACAATGTCATTGCGAACTTTGTGAAGCAATCTCATGTTTTAGATCGCCACGGCGCTGCGCGCCTCGCGATGACAATTTATCTTTTATGATACTCCTGCAGGGGGCAAACCTGCCAATCTTCTTTTTTCAATTCCTTAACCGCCTCGCACAGGGCGCGCGCGCCCGCGATGGTTGTCGTATAGAGGATATTATAAGTAAGCGCGCCATGGCGGATGTGATAGGCGTCGCGCGATGATTTTCGTCCGACACTGGTGTTCACCACCATCTGAATCTCGCCGTTTTTGATGTAATCCACAACATGCGGACGTCCTTCACTTACCTTGGCAATAGCCTGCACCTTCACGCCGGAATTTTGCAGATGCCTCGCCGTGCCGCCTGTCGCCAGAATTTTAAAACCAAGTTCGGCGAAAGTCCGGGCGACATCCACAATTTTTTCTTTATGATAATCATGCACGCTGATAAACACAGCGCCGGACGTGGGCACTTTGAAACCGGCGGCCATCTGCGATTTGGCAAAAGCCAGGCCAAACGAATGATCGATGCCCATCACCTCGCCGGTGGATTTCATCTC
>DHGA01000097.1 GCA_002402545.1 Syntrophaceae bacterium UBA4810 | reverse complement strand
TTCCGCTTTTGTGTTACAAATTAAAAGCAGTATTTTTCCCCAGATATTGGCTATTTTGTGGACTCTGTCATCCGAGTTGGGGAAAACGGAAAAGACGACGGCGCATAAAGACATAAAAGCCGTAATGGCGACACCCAGTGTGACTAAAAGCGCTGAACGAATCATATAATTATTCCTTGTTAAGATGTAATTTTTTACTTGATTATGTAGCTCAAGTCAATACCGTTTATTTACGATGATTATTCAGAATACGGCTCGCGATTCCGGCAAGCGGTAAATCTATGATAATGATTAATTTCTATTTTTTAAGAAAAGCAATAATATCTGAAATATCCGGTAATTCTTTCAGCGGATAAACTTTGACAAATATGGCTTTTTTGCTTTCATCTATTATAACGTTGGCGCGTTCGGAAAAACCGAAGCGGTCAATAAAAAGCCCCAGTCGCGAAGCGAGTTCTCCATGCGGCCAGAAATCAGCCAGTAAATCCGTTTTTAAAATACCCAGATTTTCCGCCCATGCTTTTTTGCAGGGCACGGAATCAACTGAAATGCCGAGTGGAATCGTATTTAGGTTTTGGAATATATCAAAATTAGTTTCCAATGACTGCATCTGCCGGGAGCATATCTCTGTCCATGCCAGAGGGTGAAAAGAAAGCAGCAGCTTTTTTCCCGTTAAAAGATTGGTATCAACTAAAGCTTCTTTTTGGTTCTTTAGAACAAAATCAAAAAAATTATCTCCAACTTCTATTCTTTTCATCAAGATTCCCTTATCGTTTTTGACTATTCTTTAATCAGTAAGCTTGCTGTAATCCGTATAGCCTTCGGGCCCTGTCGTGTAAAATGTTGATTCATCCCAAAGCGTCCACTCGGCGTTTCGCGCGATACGCTCTACGAGATCAGGGTTCGAAACGTAAGGTTTGCCGAAGGAAACCGCGTCGGCATAACCTTCGATAATTACTCGGTTGCCGCTTTCACTGCGGAATCCGGAATTAATAAGCATGGTTCCCTGATATATGGTGCTGAAGTGCTTGGCAATTTCTTTAACCGCGTAAGGGATGCTGTCCACGGACATGTATGGTTCCGTAAAATGAACGTAGGCCAGATTGGAGTAACCATTCATGCGTTTCGCGACATATTCAAACGTGGGAATCGTTTCCCTGTCGATAACTATGCCGAAAAAACTATGGAAAGAAGGATTGAGCCGCACGCCAACTCTCTCGAAACCGATAGCGGAACCAATGGCGGAAAGTGTTTCGAAAAAGAAACGCGCTTTATTTTCATGGGAGCCGCCGTATTCATCGGCGCGGGTATTGGAGCAGTTTGTGAAAAACTGGTGAAAAAGATAACCGTTTGCGGCATGGATTTCTACGCCGTCAAAACCGGCTTTAATGGCGTTTTCGGCGGCTTTGGCAAAATCGAGTGTGATATTATGAATTTCAGCTGTAGTCAGAGCGCGCGGGGTGACAGTTTCTTTAAAGCCTTCATAGGTAAAGACGGAATCGTTAGGATTTATGGCTGACGGCGCCACGGGAATATCGCCATCCAGAAAATCGGGATGAGATATACGCCCCGGATGCCACAGCTGGCAGAAGATGCGGCCATTATTTTTATGCACGGCTTCAGAAACCAGTTTCCAGCCGTCAATTTGTTTTTTACTGTAAATGCAGGGAACGTTAATACAGCCTATGGCTTGAGGTGATACGGGCGAACCTTCCGAAATGATGAGGCCGGCGGAAGCGCGCTGGGCGTAATATTCCGCCATTAATTCGGTTGCCGCTTTGGCTTCATTATCCGCGCGGCAACGGGTCAAGGGGGCCATGAATGTCCGATTGGGCAATTCATATTTCCCCAATTTAATTGGCTTTAAAAGCGCGTTAACTTTCATTTTTGTTTATCCCGCAAAGTTGGCTTAAGTATAAAGGTGATACCTTCGCTGTGTCAAGGCTATAAAAACATAAAGAAATTGCTAAAAGCAGCGAGATATCATTAAAAGAAATTAATCTAATCTATGGACATCAGTGATTGCCAGCGTTCCCATTCCGTGGCATGCGGCAGTTTCTTCTTTTGCAGAAATTTTATTATCGGTTCTTCGTTGAAGCGCAGGTAAGGATTTATTTTTCTTTCATCCGCCATTGTCGAATATACGCAATCAGGGTCATATGAATTCCAGAATTTGTCGATATCCTTGTTATTTGGCTCTAAGTTCCTGGCAAAAGCCAGTGAATCGCGCACGTAATCATGTCCGGCAAAGATTAAGGTTTTATCCGGCAAAGTCATCAGGCGCTTGATGGAAATATAAAAACTTTTTAAATCCCCGGTAAAGCAATTGCCGATAGTCGCGTTGAATAACGTGTCGCCGGAGATTAAAGCGCTTCCTGTATAAAAGCAGACTGAATCATTGGTATGTCCGGGGGTGCGGTAAACGGTTATCTCTTCACCTTCCAGGGAGATTATTTTATTATCCGCTAGATCAGCGAAGGTTAAAACCTTTGCGCCGGTGGCTTTTGCGAGGTGAGCATTGCCGCCTGTATGGTCAAAATGCTGGTGTGTGTTGGCAATAAGAGATAGAGAAAGTTTATTTTTCTCTAAAAAGACAAGAATTTCCTGCCAGGCAACCCCATCGATAGCCACAGCCTGTGTTTCTTTAAAAATCAGATATGCAAGATTATCGCCGACGCGAAACTGTTCAATATTAAGCATGGATACTATCATAAGTAATTTTCGGGAAAATAACCAGCTAACAATAAAAAACAGAGCATATTTCTTACGTTGTTTTTGCAAAAAACGGCGCCGATTACGATTATAAACGATGATTTAGTGAGGCTGATTTTTATGGCCAAAGTTTAGGGGCAAATATGTGTGCAGTCAATAAAACCAGATGTAAAGTCGACGGAAAAACATTTGACAAATTAAAGCCTTAGTAATAGGATTACGCCGCTTTCCAGGTATTTTGGCGCCCAGAGCGCTTTTTTAGTTTATATAGCTGATTATTTTAGGAGTTTTCCCGCGTGCATAAACTTTTAACAAAAAGACGGGCAATGGAAATTATTTCCGCTTTTCCCAAGGCTGGTGTTTTAGTAATCGGAGATATAATGCTGGATCACTTCATATGGGGCAAGGTTTCCCGTATATCCCCTGAAGCTCCCGTTCCCGTGGTTGATGTGCAAAAAGACAGCGTCATGCTGGGCGGCTGCGCCAATGTTCTCAATGGTATTGACACTATGGGCGGCAGAGTTTATGTCGCCGGTGTTATTGGCGCCGACAATATTGGGAAGAGCATTCTGAGCGAACTTTACGCGAAAAAAATCGATACACGCGGAATTATTGTAGATAAAAAAAGGCCAACAACTCTGAAAACCAGAATTGTCGCTCATGGGCAGCAGGTTGTGCGTTTTGACAAAGAAAGCAAAAAAGCAATTTCTTCCGCGGAGACTAAAAAAATTCTGCAATATGTCGAATCCATACGCGGCAAAATCGGAACCATCGTTGTTTCGGATTATAGCAAAGGAGTTGTTTCCAAAAAGCTTATCGAGGGAATAAAAGATATAGTCAAAAATTCGGGCATCCTGATTTGCGTTGACCCTAAATACAATGATTTTTCTGCCTATGAAGGAGCGCATGTGATAACTCCCAATCACCATGAAGCGCAAAAAGCCGCGGGCATGGAGATAACCAACGGAAATGATCTGGAGCGTTTAAGCGAAAACATCTTAAAAAAACATGATTTTCAGGCAATGCTCGTAACTCGCGGTGAAGAGGGGATGAGTCTTTTTGAAAACGGCCGTCAAATCGTTCATACATATTTTCCCGCGCAGGCCAAAGAGGTTTATGATGTCACCGGCGCGGGAGACACGGTGATTGGCGTGCTCGCGCTTAGCTTGGCGACTAAAGCAAATCTAAAAGAAGCCACATGCCTGGCCAATGTGGCCGCGGGCATTGTAGTGGGAAAAATCGGCACATCAACCGTTTCGCGCGAAGAATTGATAAAAGCGCTATGAGCAAACCGACTCCGGCCCCGCCGGTTAAATTATTTTTCAGTGTTCTGGCAAAAGAAGCTGAACTTATAAACGAAACAATAAGCGCGCTGTCGCGTCATTATGGACAGCCGGACTACGTAAGCGCGATGATGTCTTTTGATTATACGGATTATTATAGTACCGAGATGGGTGAAAATCTTTCTCGCCGCTTTTTGACTATGGAAAAATTAATCAAAGCGGAGACGCTGCCGGATATAAAATTGACGACGAATAAACTTGAAGACAAACTACTTAAGGATAAAAAACGCCAGATTAATATTGATCCGGGTTATCTTTCGGCGTCCCATCTGATTTTAGCAACAGGGAAAGGTTACTCGCACCGTCCTTATTTGCGTGATGGCATTTACGCTGATTTGACATTGATTTTTCAGGGCGGTAAATATTTTTCTTTGCCCTGGACTTATCCTGATTATGGCGCGGAAAAACAAAAGGAGATGCTCTCCAGAATCAGAGAAAAATATTTATTGCAGTTAAAAACACAGCATTGAATTCCAGAAAAGAAGAAGGTGTTAAATGATAAGAAGCATGACCGGCTATGGAAGATCGGAAACGGTTTGTGAAGGGCAAAAAATAACCGTGGAAATGAAATCTGTAAATCACAGATTTCTCGAATTATCCATGCGCCTTCCTTCTGTGCTCTTTCAGCTGGAAACGGAATTAAAAAAGAAAATTTCGGAAAAATGCAAACGCGGACGCATAGAAATAAATTTCAGGATAGAAGGTGAAAACGCGGATAACTCGAAAATTAATTATAACACGGATACGGCCCGCGGCTATTTTGATATTCTAAGCAAAATCAAAGAGGAGTTCAAGCTGCCTGACGAAATATCGCTTAGAACACTGACATCTTTTCGTGATATTTTTACCACTCCGGCGGAAACGCAGTTGAGTCCGGAGCTAATCAACGCTGTAAATAGTGGATTGCTCGAAGCCGTCACCATGATGATAAAAATGCGTCAGGATGAAGGTGCTGTACTGTATCAGGACATGCAGGAGCGGCTGGGGGTAATTAAAGAAATAGTCGCCACGATTAAAGCGCGCGCGCCGCAGGTTGTTGTGGAATACCAGAAACGCTTAGCGGATAGAATCAAAGAACTCGCGGCCGGATACACTCTGGACGACGCCCGTTTGGCACAGGAGGTAGCCATAATGGCAGAGCGGTCAGATATCACGGAAGAAATCGTCCGCCTGCAAAGTCATATCGGGCAGTTCGACGTTTTATTGCAAAGCGACGAAGCTGAAGGTAAAAAAATTGATTTTCTCCTGCAGGAAATGAACCGTGAAATTAATACCATCGGTTCGAAAAGCAATGATTTGGAAATTGCGCGTCAGGTAATTGAAGCGAAAAGTGAAATGAATAAGGTGCGTGAACAGGCGCAAAATATAGAGTGATTTTATGAAGCAGGGATTATTTCTGGTTGTTTCCGCCCCGTCGGGCGCGGGGAAGAGCAGCATTTGTCAAAAAATGCTTGAGCTTTGCCCGAAGTTAAATTTTTCCATTTCCTATACTACGCGCTCACCTCGGCCGGGGGAAAAAGACGGGAAAGATTATTATTTCGTTTCGCGGGAAAATTTTATTCGCCGTGTTGGGCGAGGTGAATTTGTCGAGTGGGTGGAAAATTTCGGTAATTTATACGGAACTTCGCGAAAAACAATGGAAAAACACCTTGCAAAAGGCAAAGACCTGTTACTGGATGTGGAGCCGAGAGGCGCAAAAAAAATCAAAAAAGTATTCAAAAAGGGGATTTTCGTTTTTATTCTTCCTCCGTCACGCGCCGATCTTATGAAACGACTAAAAAGACGCGGACATGAAAGCAAAGAAGTAATTAAAACCCGCCTTGCCCAGGCGGAGAGTGAATTAAGAGAAATTTCATGGTATGATTACGTAATATTCAACAAAGATTTGGATAAGGCAGTGGAGCAGCTGAAAGCTATTTACATTGCTGAAAAATGCAGAAAAGCAATTTTGGCAAGAGAAATTGAAGCATTTATGAAGTAATAATTATTTTAGGGAGGCAGTTTTAAATGGCAAGAATTACGGTAGAAGATTCATTGAAAGTGGCAAAAACCAGATTTGGTTTGGTGGCGCTAGCGTCAAAGCGCGCACGACAGCTGTTAAAAGGCGCGAAGCCGTTAATGGATAGCAAAAACAGAGAAATAGTGCTGGCGTTAAGGGAAATCGCGGAAGAAAAAGTTGTTTACGCTTATCCGGAATATTTAAAGGGAACGAAAGAAGATTTCAAGCCAATTCCGGATAATACTGAGTTTATTGGCGATGAAGAATATATCGAATAACAGAGCAACCGATAAACTGATTTTCGCGCTCGATGTGCAAAGCTATAAGGAAGCTCTGTCCTGGATAGATTTGCTTTCCGGCCATGTTGGCATGTTTAAAGTGGGCAAGGAGCTTTTTACAGCTTTCGGGCCTAAAATAGTTGATTCAATAAAAGAAAAAAATCAGAAAATATTTTTAGATCTTAAATTTCACGACATTCCTAATACTGTCGCTCGTGCCGCCCAGGCCGCGGTGAAACTAGGAGTGGATATGTTTAATATCCACGCTTCCGGGGGCAGCAAGATGATAAGAGAAACAGTTTTGGCGGTTGATGATTGCGCGGCCAATCTGAAAATCAAAAAACCGGTTATTGTGGCAGTGACCGTGCTGACCAGTCTGGATGACCATGACTTGAATGAAATCGGTTTCAAAAAAAACGCTGATGAACTGGTAATTGATCTTGCCCGCATGGCAATTACTGCCGGAGCGTCTGGTGTGGTCGCATCACCCCGTGATATTTACGCTTTGAGAAATAATTTGGGCAATGACTTTGTTATTGTAACCCCGGGCATACGTGCCGGGGAAAAAATAAAAAAAGCTGATGACCAGAAGAGAACGCTCAGCGCTTATGAAGCCATAAAAGCGGGCGCTGATTATATTGTTGTCGGCAGGCCAATAAGCGCCGCGGAAAAGCCGCTGGTCGCTTGCGGACAAATTATTCAGGAAATTGCGGAAGGTCTTGCCGCAAGATAATAATCAAAAATATTGAAACAAAAAGGCGCCAAATGGAGAAAGTTTACGGTGTTAATCCAGTAAAAATTATTTTGCGCCAAAAAGAAACGGGATTGACCAAAATTTATGTATCTTCCGGACGAGGCGGCGCGGCCGCGCAGGAAATAATCGATCTTGCCCGGCAAAAGAATATCCCTGTGGAAGTCAGGTCTCGTCAATATTTGGATGAATTAACCGCTAATCAAAACCATCAGGGTGTTGTGGGTTTGAGTAAAACTTACTCATATAGCGATCTTGATACATTGATTGCCAACCGAAACAAATCGTCAAAATTCAGCCTCGTCTTAATTTTGGATAGCGTTGTGGACCCTCAAAATCTCGGATCAATAATACGTAGTGCCTATTGTATGGGGGCGAACGGTGTGATAATTCCCTCAGACAGGGCAGCTTCAATAACCGCCACAGTTGTCAAAGTTTCCGCGGGAAGCGTTTTGCAAATGCCGGTGGCCAGAGAAACCAACTTATCGCAAACGATTAAATATCTGAAAGAAAAGGGGTTTTGGGTTTTTGGCGCTGAAGCCAGAGGGGGGCAAGACCCAAGAGAAACTGATTTTAATTGTCATGTAGCTCTTCTTTTGGGAGGGGAGGAAAAAGGAATCAGGCCGCTCCTAAAAAAGCAGTGCGATTTTCTGCTGAGTGTTCCTATGGCCGGTAATTTTGATTCTCTCAACGTTGCCGTGGCTGCGGGAATTATTCAATATGAGATATTTTGCAGGCGCGATCAGGAAAATATAAGTTAGCAATTAGGCGAAATGGCAATAATATTTATGATAACCGGGTTGAGTTTGTTCTTAAAATAGCCTATAATACAAAACAATCATCTTGTTCCATTAAAGAAAGGGTTTAATTATGCCGGTTTATATTTGGGAAGGAACGTCAAGAAAAGGTGAAGTAAAAAAGGGAGAAATGGAAGCGGCCGATGAACTGGCGTTGGGGGCAGTTTTGCGCCGCCAAGGGTTTAAATCCGTCAATATCAAGAAAAAACCCAAAGACCTTGAGGAATATTTTCCCTTCCTGGCGGCAGGCGTTAAAGAAAAAAGCGTAGTTGTTTTTTGCCGTATTTTTTCGACGATGATTAACGCCGGTTTGCCGCTGATACAATGCCTGGACCTTTTATC
>DHGA01000017.1:8585-17322 GCA_002402545.1 Syntrophaceae bacterium UBA4810 | reverse complement strand
GTTTTTATCGCGGCCTTCCTGTGTGCTATTATCCAATGTAGGTTTTGCGCCTCCCGCTCCACGAACTTCAACTTTAATTTTATCGCTGAGACCCATGTTTTGTAATTTTGTCCAGGTATTAACGGCGCGTTCAAGAGAAAATTTTAAATTAGTGGCAGAATCGCCCCGATCATCTGTATGACCTTCAATGACCATCTTGCCGGACGCGTCCTTAACTTTATTATAAAAAGCGTTTAGTTCAGCCAAAGCTGTTTCGTTCATTGCTGTTTCGTTCATTCCAAAGTGGAGAACCGCAGTGCTGGATCCAGCAGTTGCAGGTGCTCTTTCTTCCAGTTCGGGTTTGGGAGCGGGAGTTGCCACCACGACTACTTCTTTCTTTTCTGCAGGTGAGGGCACAGATACAGTAGCTTTAGGAGGGGGAGCTGCTGGAGCAGGTGCCGGTGCTGATGCTGATGTCGCAGGAGCGGGGGCAGGCGTTGCAGGGGACGAAGGAACTATAACGGCCGGAGCCTGCACTATTGAAGAAGCCAATCCAGAAGTTCTTGCCACAACAACTCTGTCATTTGCCGGCATTCTGCTTGATGTCCAAAGATCACTTTTGTCATCTATATAAAAATCCCATTCAATTTTATCTGAATTAATTTCTTTAGTCCAAACACAGCATGCTCTTGTAGAGATTTTTGGCCCTTCCTGGTCAGTCGCAGCGGTCGGATCTTGAAGTCCCGCAATTTCTGATTTTGTAGGAAGTCTCCAGTCGTTAAAACCGCCCTGTTCAACATTATCTACAATACTGGCTACGTTATTCGCGTTTGTGTCCGGCGAGGTATGAATAAGCCATTGTAATCCAGTTTTCGTGTCGATAATTGTTCCATCTTTTAACAATTGAAAGCGGATAACAACAGGAGCATCAAGGGGTAATGGTTGTCTTCCACCAGGAGCTTTAATTTTTCTAGTGACTTTTGATACCCATTTTTCCCCTTCAAAAGTGATAATATATTCAGAAGAAGGTAACAGTTCGGTCATATTAAAAGATCCATCGCCGCCGGTTCTTGTTTGAGGCTGCTTGGCATCGGGCGTCATTTGAACGGGATTAAAGGTCACGATAACTCCAGACAAGGGTTGATCTAGCCCATCAAGCACTTTTCCACTAACACCACCTTCTTTTTTGCCTCCGCAGGCAAACAAAAATGTGCTTATTAAAAGAACTATTAATAAGCGGTATGCGATTTTCATAAATATTCCTCCTTGCTTGGCAAGTTGCTTTTATTGATGAAATTCTATTAACGTTGTTAATACATTACACAATATCAGTAAAATATTCAATAGAAAAAACTAATTAAATTTACCCGATTAACGCGCTTAATCTGGCAGTAATGCTTCGACCTCTTTGCGGATTTTCTGCAGACTGCTTTCACTGGAAGCCTCAAAACGAAGGACAATAACCGGCTGCGTGTTGGAAGAACGTACCAGCGCCCATCCGTCGGTGAAGGGTATTCGTACGCCGTCAATGTCGATAATTCCGGCGTTATTTTGATAATGTTTCTTGATTTTTTCGACTACTTTCGCTTTTTTATCGTCAGGGCAGTTAATTCTTATTTCCGGTGTTGAATAAACTTTGGGGATATCAGCGAGTAAAGTACTGATTTTACTGCCTGATTGAGATAAAATCTCCAACAGGCGCAGGGCAGCATATATCGCGTCATCATAACCGAAATAACGGTCGGCAAAAAAGAAATGGCCGCTCATTTCGCCGCCCAAAAGAGCTTTTTCTTCTTTCATCTTTGCTTTGATTAAAGAATGCCCGGCTTTCCACATAATGGCGCGCCCGGAATTCTTTGCGATATCATCGTAGAGGGTTTGAGAGCATTTCACCTCGCCGATAATCGTGGCATGGGGGTTAGTTTTAAGGATATAGCGAGAAAAGAGAATAAGGAGTTTATCGCCCCAGATGATTTCACCGGTATCTGAAATAACACCTAATCGGTCAGCATCGCCGTCAAAAGCAATACCCAAATCAGCTTTTTGTTCGCGAACAAGCTCAATCAACTGGGTTAAGTTTTCTTCCACTGTGGGATCAGGGAAATGATTGGGAAAGTTTCCGTCCGGTTCGCAGTTAATGGCCGTTACGCGGCAGCCGTAACGTTTGAGCAGGGGAACAGCAAAGTAACCGCCGACGCCGTTTCCTCCATCGACGATAACTTTAAGATCGCGGTTTATTGTTACATTATTAAAAAGATGATCTGTATAAGCGCGCGAAATATCCTGGCGCGTTGACGAGGCGCCGCTGCCCGAAGCATAACTGCCGTCTTCCATGATTTTTCTTAGTTCCTGAATTTGTTGGCCGTGTATCGTGTCGTAACCGATGCAAATTTTGAACCCGTTAAATTCGGGGGGATTGTGACTTCCCGTTACCATCACGCCCCCGCCTGTTTTTAGATGACGGATGGAAAAATAGAGCATCGGCGTGGCGCAAAGGCCGATATCAATTGTGTCAATGCCTGTCTGATTAATGCCGCGGCTTAAAAAATCAGCAAAATCATTTGAGCTTAGGCGGCAATCTCTTCCGATGCTCATGGTTTTTATTTCATGCCGCAGAGCGTATGTGCCGATAGCCCGGCCGAGATTAAAAACAAATTCTTCGTATAGGTCATCACCGACAATGCCTCTTACGTCATATTCGCGAAACACATGAGGATTCATTCGTAAAATCCTTTCAACGGAAATCAGTTTTAAGCCTGAATTATTTACAATTTAACACGTCTTTTATCATAGGTAAAAAAATGTTTTCTGTCAAATAGAGATGATAAATAAACTCACAAAGGGCAAAAGCGGCAAGTTAAATCATCAGAAGTGCCGTGTTCGATGAACTCTAAAGATAATTACTTGATCATCTGTATCAAATCGGCCGCCTCAGCCAGTACCAGATCGGCGCCCGCTTTTAAAAAATCAGCTTCAAGATGGTGACCGGTTAAAACACCGGCGGTGAAAGTTCCGGCATTGCGGCCGGTTTCTATATCCAAAGGATGATCGCCCAACATAAGCGTTAGCTGAGGACTTGCCCGGAGAATATTTATTGCCGTATGTAAATGTTGAGGATGGGGTTTGACATTTGCTACTTTGTCCCGGCAAACAACAGCATCGCAATAATTAAGTATATCTGGAAACACCAAACATATAGCCTTTTCACAGTTTCGTGATACCACGGCGGTGGAAAGGCAATGAGCTTTCAAACAAGTTAACAGCTCTTTGGTATTTTCGAAAAGCTCACCATCTTCCGCGGCCATGATTTCCAAATTTTCGATAAAATTCATGGCTTCTTTTCTGAAATTTTCTGATTCCTGCACGGATTTAAGATTGAGTTTATCCGATACAGTGTTAATTATTTCCAAAACGAATTTTGTTTCCAGAAGATTTGGCCCGATTCCATAAGATGAAGCGATTTGTAGAACCTCTTCGCGCATATACTGAAAATCAATATTCAGTTTAGCCAAGGTACCGTCAAAGTCAAAAAGAACTGCTTTGACAATATTGCCCCTTATTTTTAGAAAGCCCATTTATTCAGCGGCCTCCCGTTAGATAATTCTCTGTTATTATTTTTTTGAAGATTCTGTCGGCGGGAGGTACGGGCAATTGTTTATCTAAAATAATGTTCAAGAAATTGGTGATGATGTGAAAGGTGGCTCCCCAGAGAATGTCGTAATCGCCTTTTTTGCCTGGAATCGTCAAGCAGGGAAATTTGCTCGTTTCGTCGTAAGCATTGCTTCCCTCCGGTGTTGTTACCTGCAGCCAGGCGTAATTTGAGGTTTCAAAGAAAAAGCTCAAGGGGATTTCCACGACTTTTTCTACCTCCGAGTTAAGTTTATATTTGAAGGGATTATGTGTCAGGCATACCAGTGGATAGATTGTTCTCGTGAAGGATGAAAGCGAATATGTGGGCAGTGCTCCCAGAAATGAAACATTATAGGGGTTGAGGCCAATTTCTTCCCACGCTTCCCGAAGCGAATTGGCAAGAAAAAGGCGTATAAGAGACAGGATATTTTTATCTCTGTATTTATGCTTGATGCCGCGCATCGCGGGAATCATACCGGTTTTTAAAAAAATACTGAAAAAATTGTCAACTGACGGATGCAGTATTCCTCCGGGGCAGCTGATATCTCCGCCTTGCGCAACCTTTGATGAACGTTTGATAAGCTGAAAAACATATCCGGGGTTTTTTCTTTTTTCAATGTAATTTAGTAAAACGACTACACCGGCTTCCAGATGAGATGCCCCCTGTGAATTTGCTCTCCTGATTTGCGAATGCTTTTCCAGATAGTCAATACTGATTTCATCCAATTTAGAGGAAATAACAGATGTAAAATTTATTTTATCGTGAAGAATCGGCGTATCCATAAGTATATTTAATTCATATTATGTCATCAGTTATTATTTTATTATACCAGCAATGCATGGGAAATAAATCGATAAAACCACAATGGCCGCCGTATTTCAGACGTAATATGCTTAAGAAATGGTTATTATCCAAAGCGTCGAAATCCTCCCGGGGAATTACAGGGTCGTCTTCAGCGATAAATATTTTTACCGGAATACGTAAATCAGCGAAGAAATCACTTTTTAACGTATATAAGTTAAAGTAATCACGGTAGCTTGGAAAATCCGGAAAATATGGCATAAGCGCTTCCGTCAATTCCATGCAGGTACGGGCGTTTAGCATTTTACTAAAATCGTATTTATGAGGGAAAAGTTTCTGCTTTTTGATTAGAGAGCGCCTCCATTTGCTTAGGAAGTAACGGCGATAAAAAGAATAACCGTTGTCAATAGCCAGTGTTGTTTTGTAAGGATCCAGGGGCGGACTAATAGCAAAAACGCTTTTAAGCACTGCCTGGGGGAAAGAGGAATACCTTTTGGCGATGCGCAAAGCGAAATTTCCGCCCATAGAAAACCCTATTAAGTGAACTGGTTTCCCTGCTGAAAGATTGGCTAATGAATTAACCGCGTCGAACGTTTCTTCCAAAAGAGCCCCGTGAAAAAGACCCTCATTGAGATGATGTGATTCGCCGTGATCTCTTAGATTAAGCCGGCAGACGGAAAATCCAAGTTTAAAAAAATAGTAACTCGCTTCAATCATGTAGGCGGATGAAGAAGAACCTTCCCATCCGTGCAGCAGAATAATCAGTCCTTTTGGGTTGTTGTGCCGGGAATAAAAGGCAAGCAGCTTTGACCCTGTGGAAGTAGGCACTATCATTTCTTCTGCGGTACGCAGAAATAATGATTTAGTAAGGACGCGCATTTTTGAGCTTGCCAGTATTGACTGTACGTGGGGATTTCTGACAATAACTGAGGGCAAAAAATTAATATGCTCGGTTTTTCTTGACTCTTTCATATTATACATAGGCAATTAAAAAGGGTTTGAGCTTGCGCTCAAACCCTGATTTTTGGTGGCGGTGCAGGGAATTGAACNNATGCTCTAACCAGCTGAGCTACACCGCCTAAGGTTGCTGATGATCATTGCGCATAAAACATAAAATAACCGCGAAATAATTTGAGCGTGGCTATATCCAAGAGCGCAATTTTTGTCAATAACTTATTCGGCGGTCTCCAATTCATAGACTACAATGACGCTTCTGTTTTGAAGGGACGCCCCTGTCGATAATACCAAAGCAAGGACAATTTCCGGCTGTCCATCGTTATCCACATCCTTGAATGCGTAGTCCGTAACATAACCGTTGATTTTTTTCGTGCGCCAATTTTCAATCATTCCCAGTCCGTCCCATTCCAGGTTGTAAATTTCACTGCCGGTAAATAAGTTGAAGTGCTTAAAAAGGCGCTTGGTCGAAGAGATATTCTTGACGATGATAATTTCTCTTTTACCGTCGTTGTTCGTGTCAAAAGTTAAAATACGCAAATTAGCGTAGTATCTTCCTTCATATTCGTCTTCCGGTCTTTTTTTTGCGGTGCTGCTAATAATATTATTGCTGCCGCCATAGTAGTCTTCGCTTCTCCATATTAAGTCTTTGTTTTCAGAAAAGCCCAAAGTAAACAGCCTGCTTATGTGTTTGTTGGTTTTTTCAAAAATACACAAGTAATCCAGTTCATCCAGAGCAAGAACTTTTTCGCCACCACCTGTGCCGACATCAGCGATAGTAAGGCCGTAAATGGATAAACCCACGGGTATTTTCATCTTCTGATCATTGACGTATTTTCCGTTTTTCCAGGTAATTTCATAAATTTGCGTGTCAAAAGGTTTGTCCATACCGTAATCCTGACCCAGTAAAAGCGGAATGCCTGACGGGGTGTCGATGACACGAAGGAAGAAGCGAATACCGGAAGCTATTCTCTCATATTTACCATCGTTATATTCGAGAACAAAAGAATCCAGTGTCTTATTATTAAGAGAAGTGACGATTATTTCCGGAATACCGTTGCGGTTGATATCCGCGACATCAACAGCAATGTATTGCAGATGAGATTTGCCCGCGATTTTTTCCAATAGCATTAACTCATTATTGCTTTTTTTGTAGATATAAATGTTGTGGCTGTCGATAACAACGATTTCATTTGATCCGTCGTTGTTTACATCCCCTATATCCATACCAACAAATTGGGTTGTTATTTGCTGGCTTAACCAGAAACCGCGGCGGTTAATCGGTTCCGGAGAATTAATGTATTCCGTGTTGATCGCGGAAGTCATAGTGCCTCTTTTATTGGTTCTCATTCCGGCAATAATTTGCGCTTCGCGGGAAGTTCCGGGAGGAAGAGGACGAGACGCGGTTTTATCATCGCCCACGGGCGAGGAGCTTATTACCGGCGCCGCTTGTGTGGTCCCTAGAATATGATTAACTATTTTTTGTGAAAAATCGTTTATTTTGGGCATAACATCGTCAATATTTTGTGATTGAGCAAAGATATTGACATCGGATTTATTGGCGTTGATATCCACAAGCTTTCCGTCAATACTGATGCTGCTGCCGATTTTTGTTATGCTTCCCCAAACGACATAATCGGATTTCAGATTTTTTCCAATGTTATACACTTCAGCGAGATTCAAATCTCTAGATTTGGTTTTTTTCATTTCCTGCAGGACGACATTTTGCGCGGTGACATTAATCTTACCGGGCACAGCAATGCGCGAAGATAGCATATTGCCGATTCCATCTTTCAGGTAATCTATATTTTCCGCGCTGTGCGTGGAGAAGGGTAGTACCGTCACTATGTATTTATCTTTCGCCCATAGCGTTGCGGCAAATATCAAAAGCAAACTTAGATAAAGAGCTAATTTTAAATATTTTTTCATGATTATCTCCCTTATTTTTTTAAACTTTTTAACTTGGGCGAACTTCTATCATTTTAAAAGGCATAATACAAGAATGATTTGGAGGATAAATAATCGTTTATGTTTTCAGAGGAATAACGTAAAAGAGAACAGCAATGAAATGGCAGATGCTTCCGGCGAGCACAAATGAATGCCAAATAGCGTGATTAAAAGGCAGCTTTTTCCAGGAATAAAAGATGGTGCCGACAGTATAGGCAATTCCTCCGGCAATCAGCCAAAAAATGGCTCCTTCTGATAGACTCTGAAAAATAGGCTTGATAGCGAAGATGGCAATCCAGCCCATCGCAATATAAGCAAGTGTGGAAAAAATTTTGAAACGATGAATGAAAAAAGATTTAAATAAAATTCCCAAAACAGTCATGCCCCAGACAATACCGAAGATAGTCCAGCCCAGCACTCCGCGCACCGCGACAAGCATAAAAGGAGTGTAGGTTCCCGCGATGAGAATGTAAATGCATGAATGGTCGATGATTTTAAAGACGAATTTGACGCGCGGTTTGCGGAAACTGTGGTAAAGCGTTGACGCAGTGTATAGTAAAACCAAAGAAACGCCGAAAATAGTACAGCTGACAATGTGACGGGCTTCACCGTAAAGGCTGGCGAAAACAATCAGTAGCACCAGCCCGGCAAGACTCATCAAAGCTCCCGTTCCGTGGGTTATGCTGTTGAAAATTTCTTCCAGCCCGATGAGATGTTTTTTAACGCCAATGGCTAATTTTTCGTTCATTTTTATAAATCCTTGTGAGTTAAATATGTTGTTACCAGAGGTTTGTCAATCTAATTAAATATGGTGATTAATAAACCTTGACGAGAAGCTTGAAATCATAATAATAACAACATATGTCAATGAATCATTCCGGCCGGTTGGTAATATTTTAGCAGAGCTTAGCAGGTTAAAAAAGGAGGGTTAGGTGATACCAAGATATTCCCGGGAAAAAATGGAAAAAACATGGAGTCCTCAAAACCGCTACCAGAAGTGGCTGGACGTGGAGATAGCGGCCTGTGAGGCCATGGCTAAGAAGGGTAAAATTCCCAAAAAAGCACTGGCAAATATTAAGTCAAAGGTTTCCATTAACGTCAAACGTATTGATGAAATAGAAAAAACCACCAAGCACGACGTCATAGCTTTTTTGACTTCGCTTACGGAAAAAGTTGGTGAAGACGGACGTTTTATTCATATGGGGCTTACATCTTCCGATGTTCTGGATACTTCGTTGGCTGTGTTGCTCAAGGAAGCGGCGGAGATTCTGCTTGGCGATATTGATGAACTGCTGAAAGTTCTGAAAAAGAAAGCATTTGAACATAAAAATACTTTGATGATCGGCCGTTCGCACGGCATTCACGCCGAGCCGATTACTTTCGGCCTGAAGATGGCGCTATGGTATCAGGAAATGGAAAGAAACC
>DHGA01000017.1:0-8491 GCA_002402545.1 Syntrophaceae bacterium UBA4810 | reverse complement strand
CGCTGGCGATTATCGCCTCTTCGCTTGATAAATTCGCGCAGGAAATCCGTCTTTTACAAAGGACGGAGGTTCGTGAGGCTGAAGAGTATTTTTCTCCCGGTCAGAAAGGTTCATCGGCTATGCCGCATAAGCGTAATCCAGTATTGTCAGAAAATATATCGGGCCTAGCCCGTCTGGTACGCTCTTACGCGCTCGCGGCGCTGGAAGATGTTGCTCTGTGGCATGAGCGTGATATCAGCCACTCTTCAGTGGAACGGGTCATCGCTCCGGACGCGACAATCGTTCTGGATTTTATGCTGGGCAGATTTACCAGCCTCATGGATAAGCTTGTTGTTTATCCGGAGAGGATGCTGGCAAATCTCAATATGACACACGGAGTAATTTTTTCACAGATGGTTTTGCTGGCGCTTGTCGAAAAAGGAGCCACCAGAGAAGATGCTTACGCGATTGTGCAGAAAAACGCGATGAAATCGTGGAATGAAAATTTAGAATTTAGAGAACTTCTCGCTGCGGATGCGGCGGTGAAAAAATATTTGACACCAAAAGATTTAGATAAAATATTCAACGTAAATAACTTTTTAAAAAATATTAACTTTATTTACAAGAGGGTATTTAAAAGCTAAAACTTTATTTTCCGGGGGAATATTATTCCTTAAAAATTATCGTATCCTTTTCAAACTCTTTGCGCGTTTCTGGGTAATCAATTGTGTAGTGCAGGCCGCGGCTTTCTTTGCGCAGGCGGCAGGACTGTACAATTAGTTTGGCCACAGTAGTGATGTTGCGCAGTTCGATTAAATCCTTTGTTATCCTATAGTTCCAGTAATATTCTTTAATTTCTTTTTGAATCAGATTAATTCGGCGCTCAGCTCGTTCCAGCCGTTTGTCGGAGCGGACGATGCCTACGTAGTTCCACATACTGCGGCGGATTTCATCCCAGTTATTGGTAACAACAATACTGTCATCGCTTTCCACGGCGCCGCCTGGATCCCAGGGCGGGATGGGGATAGCGTTGAGTTCAGTTTGCCGGAAGGATTTAACAATTTTGTTAAATGCCCGGTGCGAATAAACCAGCGCTTCCAAAAGTGAATTGCTGGCCAGGCGGTTCGCGCCGTGCAGGCCGGTGCAGGAAACTTCGCCGCAGGCAAAGAGATTATCAATGGATGTCTTGCCCCAGTGATCGACCGCTACGCCACCGCAGATATAGTGAGCCGCCGGGGCAATGGGGATAGGATCAACGGCAATATCGATGCCGAATTCCAGGCACTTTTCATAAATGTTGGGAAAGCGGTTTTTAAGAAAATCCCGGTTGTGATGTGTAATATCCAAAAGGACAAATTCATCACCGGATTGCTTGATTTCCGTGTCAATGGCTTTGGCCACGATATCACGCGGGGCGAGGCTTTTCATGGCGTGGTATTTTTCCATGAATGTCGCGCCGCTTTTTAATTTCAAAATTCCTCCCTCGCCGCGCACCGCCTCGCTGATAAGAAATGCCTTGGCATCCGGATGAAAAAGGCATGTGGGGTGAAACTGGATAAATTCCATATTGGCGATTTTCGCGCCCGCGCGGTAAGCCATGGCCACACCGTCACCGGTAGCGATGTCCGGGTTGGTCGTGATCAGATAAACTTTACCCGCGCCGCCGGTGGAAAGAATCGTGTATTTGGCGCGGTAAGTGTGAACGGTATCTTCGTCAATATCCAGAACATAGGCGCCCAGGCAATTAACTGTGCTTCCGGTTGCGTCTTTCTGCAGAATCAGGTCAATCGCGATATGGTTCTCGTATATCTGCACGTTTTTAAGTTGGGCTACTTTTTCATGCAGGGCGCGCTCGATTTCACGGCCGGTGAGATCCTTGGCATGCAAGATGCGCCGATGATGATGGCCCCCTTCCTGCCCCAAATCATAAGATTGAGGTAAAGTTTCCGATTTGGTGAACTCCACACCCCATTCCACAAGTTCCTGAATACGCGGCGGCGCTTCCTTAACGACAAATTCCACTACATCCTTATGGCAAAGTCCCGCGCCGCAAATGAGTGTGTCGTTGATGTGCTCTTCAAAGCTGTCGGTTTTATCGGTAACGGCGGCGATACCGCCCTGCGCGTAGTTGGTGTTGGATTCGGATTTTTCTTTTTTTGTCACGATGGTAACGCTGCCCAAGGTAGAAGCCTTAATGGCCAGGCTCAAACCCGCGATGCCGCTGCCGATAATCAGAAAATCAGTTTTGAGCTCCATAAAACCTACCGGGAAAAAATCATTCTAAAAGTTTGTTTACAAAACGCTGTTGCTTTTATATAAAGATTTTAACTTTTTAGCAAAGAAAATTATTGTCAGGGAAAAGAAGTTGATTGTTTTAGGCATTGAATCATCTTGCGATGAAACAGCAGCGGCGGTGGTAAAAGACGGCAAAATGCTTTCCAACGTGATTGCCTCACAGATAAAAGACCACAGCCCTTACGGCGGTGTGGTGCCGGAAATTGCCTCGCGCAAACACATAGAAGCGATAGTCCCCGTAATCAAGCAAGCCGTATCTGATGCCGGTATCGAGCTTAAAGATATTGAAGGAATTGCGGTTACCCGCGGCCCGGGATTGGTCGGTTCCCTTTTAATCGGGTTATCCACTGCCAAATCCCTTGCTTATTCGCTGGATATTCCTTTGGTTGGAGTGAATCATCTGGAGGGGCACATCGCGGCGATTTTTCTTGCGGAAAGAAAACCTGTTTTTCCCTATGTCGCTCTTGTTGTCTCCGGCGGGCATACCAGTATTTATCTAGTTAAAGATTATCAGAGCTTTTCTTTGCTGGGTCAGACGCGCGATGACGCGGCAGGCGAGGCCTTCGACAAGGCGGCCAAAATGCTTAATCTCGGTTATCCGGGGGGAGTGGTAATAGATAAACTGGCCAAAAGCGGAAATTCGCGGGCATTTGCGTTTCCGCGCGCAATGAAAGATTCACCCGATTTCAGCTTCAGCGGCGTGAAAACATCTTTATTAGTCATGCTCAAGAAGCGGGGTAAAAATTTCACCGACGAGGAACTGCCGGATGTGGCGGCAAGTTATCAGGAAGCGATTGTCGATGTCCTGATCGAAAAAACACTGCAAGCGGCAAAAGTTCATAAAATCGATCGAGTTGTTGTTTGCGGCGGCGTGGCGGCCAACAGCCGGTTGCGTGAAAAATTTAGTGAGGCCGCAACAGAGCATAGCGTTAGTTTATTTATTCCGCCGATGATTTTGTGCACGGACAACGCGGCGATGATCGCGGCCATCGGTGAGGTTTTGTTAAAAAGCGGCCGGCGTGACGGCTTGAATTTAAACGCGGTTTCACGCTGGCCACTAAGTGGGCATACGTGATTTATGTTCTTATGTGTTTGTCATCGCGAGCAATCCCGACTTGTCGGGATGATGTGGCGATCTCGTATCTTGAAAGATTGCTTCACTTCGTTCGCAATGACCCGTTTGAGTTTTTCAGAAGATCTAGACCAATCAATGCTCTGAAAGCATAGTATAATTATGAACACACCTAAAGAAATCATTCACCAGTATGGAATCAAACCGCGCAAGAGATTGGGTCAGTCTTTTCTTCTGGATAAAAATATTATTCAAAAAATTGCCGCCGCCGCGGATATATCCGAAGATGATTTGGTGCTGGAGATTGGTTCCGGCATCGGTGTGCTGACAGAAGAGATTGCGGCAAAAGCCCGTCGCTTGATCGCGGTGGAACTTGATGAAAAATTGTCTGAATTATTAAAAGACAAGTTGGCACGGCACAATAATGTGGAAATAAACAACACAGATATACTGAAATTTAATTTCTGCTCTTTGTCAGATGAATATGAAACAAAAATTAAAGTCGTCGGCAATGTTCCCTATAATATCTCCAGCCCGCTGATTTTTTATTTGTTATCATATCGTCACGTAATCAGCGATTTTACGCTGATGCTGCAGAAGGAGGTTGTGGAAAGACTCGTTGCCATGCCGGATAATAAAAGCTACGGCGTGCCTTCCGTGATTCTGCAGATGTTTGCCGAGGTGGAAAAAGTGTTGGATGTCCCCGCGACGTGTTTTTACCCGCGGCCTAAGGTCGAATCGGCAGTGATAAAAGGTGCATTTCGTGAAAAGCCCTTGGTCGTGTTGGCTGATGAAGATTTTTTTATTAAGCTGGTGAAAGCGGCATTCGCGCAACGGCGCAAAACGCTTTTGAACAATTTAAAAAGAACAGCGCTTATGGCAAATGTGCCGGAAGAAAAAATACGGGAAGCTCTGGAAGAAGCGCGTATTGATGGTCGCCGTCGCGGTGAGACTCTTTCCGTTGTCGAATTCGGTCATCTTGCCAATATACTGAAAATACACAAAGCCCATAGCTGATTTTTTCAAAAATAAGTTGACTAACCTGGTTCTAGATATTAATGCGTTCATCAGAAAACAGGTAAATAAATTAATGAAAAACAAATATTTATACATTGCAACTTTCGGCTGTCAGATGAACGTACATGATTCGGAGCAGATGGCGGCGCTAATGAAGGAAAGCGGTTACCAGCCGACTGAATACCCGGGAAAAGCCGACCTGATTTTATTCAATACCTGCTCGATTAGGGAAAAAGCCGAGCAGAAAGCATTCAGCGAGCTGGGTAGAATCTTAAGGTTCAAGAAAAGACATCCGAAGCTGATTATCGGTTTCGGCGGCTGTCTGGCACAGCATCTGGGCGCGCATGTTTTTCATCGCGCGGGCGAGGTTGATTTTGTTTTTGGCACGCACAACATTCATCTGCTACCCGAAATGGTTGCCGTCGTGGAAAAAAATCGCCAGAGAATCACGCAAACCGATTTTCATAAAATTTTGCCTTCAGCCAACATTTTTGCGCCACCCCAAAAAGGATCTGTGAGTTGTTTTGTCACTATAATGCAGGGCTGTAATAATTTTTGCGCTTACTGCGTTGTGCCTTATTTGCGCGGGCCGGAAATGAGCCGCACGCCGCAGAAGATTATTGAAGAAATAAAAAGATTGACCGATTACGGCATTAAAGAAGTAACGCTTTTGGGGCAGAACGTTAATTCTTACGGCAAGACGCAGGAGGGGCAAATTAATTTTGCCGCATTGATCAAGAAGGTCGGGCAGGTTGATGGTATCGAAAGAATTCGCTTTACTACATCGCACCCCAAGGATTTATCCGAAGAACTGATTAACTGTTTTGCCGAAGAAAAGAAATTATGCGAGCATATCCATCTACCGGTGCAATCCGGGTCAAACAAAGTCTTGGAGCTCATGAACCGAGGTTATACAGTTGAGGATTATCTGGAGAAAGTGGCACGCTTGCGGCAGGTTTGCCCCCGGATCAGCATCACCTCGGATATCATTGTGGGTTTCCCGCAGGAAAGCGAAAAAGACTATCAAGAAACCATTGACATGATGGGAAAAATCAGGTTTGATTCAGTGTTTTCTTTTAAGTATTCTGAGCGAAAAGGCACTGCCGCTCAAAAGCTGGAAGGCAAAGTTGAAGAAGCGGAAAAACTGCGGCGTCTAAAAGCGTTGCAATCTATGCAGGATGAATATACGCTGCAAAAAAACAAGCAGTTGGAAGGAAGTACGCAGGAAATACTGGTAGAAGCAACGAGCAAAAATTCAGAAAGTGACATGATGGGAAGAACACGCTCGTGGAAGATAGTTAATTTTAAGGGTAATCACGCTCTCGCGGGCATGTTAGTGGAAGCAAAGATAACCAGAGCTTATTTGCATTCTCTGAGAGGCGAAATTAACTGACGGGCAGGAGGTTGGTAATGCTGATTGAAATGAAAGTCTCGGGATTGACAGTTGATCCTGTTACCAATACGCCTATTGTTATCCTGAAAAGCGCGCAGGAGAATAAAGCTATTCCCATCTGGATAGGTTTGTTTGAAGCGAGCGCCATTGCCACCGAGCTGGAGAAAATCGTTTTTTCCCGGCCAATGACACATGATTTATTCAGCGAATGCCTGAAAGCTTTGAGCGTGACGATAAGCAAAATTATAATTGAGGATATTCGCAATAATACTTTCTTTGCCAATATTTATTTAAAACATGAAGACAAGGAATATACTATCGACGCCAGGCCTAGTGACGCTATCGCGCTGGCGCTTCGGGCGAAGGCGCCTATATTTGTGAATGAAGTTGTGCTGGAGAAATCGCGCAGTATCGATTTCGGGATGAAAATAACCGAGCTGGATAAGTTAAAGGAGGATAAGGTAAAAGAATTTTTGGAAAATCTTTCAGCAGAGGATTTCGGCAAATATAAGATGTAATAAATTATGGAAAACCTAGTGCAGGATTTTCAAACTTATCTTAAGGTTGAGCGCAATGTTTCGCCACACACGCAGCAAGCTTATATCGCGGANNAAAACGCGGACGCGGAAGCGATTCGATCGTTTCTTGGACATTTACATCGCCAAAAAGTAAAGAAAGTTACGGTTAACCGTAAAATATCGTCTTTGCGGGCTTTTTACAGATATTTGCTGCGTCAGGGTAAAATCAAGAAAAATCCCGCGAATATGGTTCAATCGCCAAAAACCGAAAAATACATGCCCACTTTTTTATCGGTAGATGAAGCTTTTGAACTTTTAAATGCTAACGCGGGAAAAAATTCTCCGGATTTGCGCACGCGGGCGATGATGGAGTTGTTTTATTCTTCCGGTTTGCGACTGAGTGAACTCGCCGCGCTAAATGTCATGGATATTGATTTTAACCAGCAGCTAGTTAAGGTGCGGGGAAAAGGCCGGAAAGAAAGAATTGTCCCTGTAGGGAAAACGGCACTGCAGTCTATCAGGGAATATTTGAATGAAACGGGCGACTTGAGAAAAGGTATCGGTGCTGATGTTTTTGAAGAGCCTCTTTTTTTGAACGCCCGCGGTAAAAGAATATCTACAAGAAGTATTGCCCGGATGATCGACGAAGCCGCCGAGAAAAGCGGTCTGGGGCGCAAGATCAGCCCGCACGCTCTCAGGCATACTTTCGCCACGCATTTGTTGAACGCCGGGGCGGATTTGCGTTCGATTCAGGAATTGCTCGGCCACAAGAGCCTTTCCACCACGCAGAAATATACAGCGGTAAACATTAACCGCCTGATGGAAATTTACGATAAAGCCCATCCGAGGGCTAAGAATAAATGAGACTTGGTTTTTTCCAAGGCGAAGCCGCCGGTAAAAGCCTTAGTCGAATTTATCCCGTGCAAGCGCAGCGCGACACGGGAACCATAGTATAGAGGAGAGCAAATGCATATTAAAAGCACAACTATCCTGGCAGTAAAGCATAAAGGTAAAATAACGGTAGCCGGTGATGGTCAGGTTACGCTGGATACAACGATTTTAAAGCGCGGCGCGCGCAAAGTAAGACGTTTATATAATAACGAAGTCATTGTCGGATTTGCCGGCGCGACAGCGGACGCGTTCACCTTGTTTGACCGGTTTGACCAGAAACTGGAGCAGTATAACGGTAATTTGCTCCGGGCCGCGGTGGAATTGACCAAAGACTGGCGCACTGATCGAATTTTAAGGCACCTGGAAGCATTGATGATAGCGGTCAGCAAAAATTATTCGCTGATTATTTCCGGCAATGGTGATGTAATCGAATCAGACGATGATGTTATGGCGATCGGCTCCGGCGGGCCATACGCTCAGGCCGCAGCACGCGCGCTGGTGCGACATTCTGATTTGTCTTCAACTCAAATAGCCAGAGAAGCGATGAAAATCGCGGCGGACATTTGTATTTATACCAATGATAATTTAACGGTAGAAGAAATAGATATAGATATTGAATCAGATAATAATGAAAAGAAAAGCGGTAAGGGTAAGAGGTAAAAAAATATATGTCAGAAAATGGTTTGAAGCCCCGGGAAATTGTCGAGCGGCTTGATCAGCATATCATCGGCCAGGCCGAAGCCAAGCGCGCCGTGGCTATCGCGCTGCGTAATAGGTGGCGCAGGCAAAATGTGCCCAAGGAATTGGCGGATGAAATTTCGCCGAAAAATATTATTATGATCGGTCCTACCGGCGTGGGAAAGACCGAAATCGCGCGTCGTTTGGCCAAGCTGGATAATTCGCCATTTTTAAAGGTTGAAGCATCCAAGTTTACAGAAGTTGGTTATGTGGGGCGCGATGTGGAATCGATTGTCCGCGATCTGGTGGAGATATCGGTAAACATGGTCAAAATGCAGGAACAGGAAAATGTGCGCGCGCAAGCCGCGGAAATCGCCGAAGAAAAATTGTTGGATTTACTGCTTCCGGCAAGGCCCACGGAGAAAAAAGTAAGCGACATGCTTACCGATGAAGGCAGGCCACGTGATGAAATTCAAGAGGATGAAGCGTCGCCGCCGAGTTTCGACGCGACACGAGAAAAACTGCGGCAGTTACTCAAAGCAGGCAAGCTTGATCACCGTATTGTAGAACTGGAAATAACGGAAGCGCGCAGTGGCCCGATGATTGAAATATTTTCCGCCGCGGGCATGGATGACATGGGCATGAACA
>DHGA01000080.1 GCA_002402545.1 Syntrophaceae bacterium UBA4810 | reverse complement strand
CAGTTCCTGATCGTGAAGCATTTCCGCTGTCCTGATTAAAAATTCGTTTGTTCCAAACTGCTGGATGATACTGTTTTCCAGAGTTGTTGATTTCAGGGCGGACCTGATTTGATCGGCAGAAATATCATTTTGAAATTTTACCTGGACTATGGTTCCACCGGCGAAATCGATGCCCAGATTCAGCCCTCCGCGAAAGATTAAGGAGCCGATGCAGATTATTATCAAGACAGCCGAAAAAATTATCGCGTATTTCATTTTTCCGACAAAATCCAAACTGATGCCTGGTTTAATTAAATCCATATTACGTGTCTCCTGCCTGCGTTTATAATAGTTAGATGCTTAATTTTTTAATATTAAATTTCGAAGTGGAGTAATCGAAAATTACTCTGGTCACAAAGTAAGCGGTAAAAATACTGGCTAAAAGACCAATAATCAGAGTGACCGCGAATCCCTTCACCGGGCCTGTTCCAAACATAATCAAAAAAGCCGCCGAAACAATTCCGGTAATATGCGTGTCCAGAATCGTAATAAATGCTCTTTTAAAGCCGGTATCTATGGCCAGACGGATAGTCTTGCCTGTTCGTAATTCCTCTTTTATTCTTTCGAAAATAAGGACATTGGCATCTACGGCAATACCGACAGTGAGCAATAACCCGGCAATACCTGGTAATGTTAGCGTGGCTCTAAATGCCGCCAGAACGCCCAGAACGAGAATAATATTCATAATTAACGCCGAATCCGCGATTGTACCCGAAAGGCGGTAATAAAATATCATAAAGAAAATAACCAAAAGCGAGCCGATAATCGTGGCCATTATGCCCTGCCTGATTGAATCACCGCCCAAGGAAGGGCCGACGGTTCTTTCTTCCAGAATATTAACCGGGGCGGGAAGCGCGCCCGCGCGCAGAACAATAGCCAGGTCCCTGGCTTCTTCAATCGTGAAATTACCCGATATCTGCGCCTGTCCGCCGGAAATTCTTTCCTGAATTACAGGCGCGGAATGCACAACGCCATCCAAAACGATAGCCAGCCGCCTGCGGACATTTTCCGCCGTAATCCGGTCAAAATCAGATGCTCCCTGTGAACTAAACGTTAGAGAAACAGAAGGTTCACCAAAGCGGTCGGCAATCTGAACTCTGGCGGTTTCCAGTGACGCGCCGGTAAGTAAAGTTCTGCTTTTCAGCAGATAAGGAACAGAACCTCTCTGTCTGGTTGATCTGTCTTCACGCAGGCCATAAGCGATCATGGAGCCATCGGGAACATTGCCGCGCAGAGCATCTTCCAGAGAATGCTCATCATCAACCAGCTTGAATTCCAGCAGTGCAGTTTTGCCGATAAGATTTTTCGCCCTTTCCGGGTCTTTAATGCCGGGCAGCTGAATCATGATACGGTTATCACCCTGCGGCATAATTTCGGGCTCGGTGATGCCAAACTGATCCACTCTGTTCCTTATGGTTTCCAGAGAATGTTCCACCGTGATTTTCTGTAAATCCAGAGCTCTTTTATCATTCATTTTTAAATGGACAAGCTGGCCGCCGTCGCGCGCGCTGGATGAATCTATTTCCAGATCCTGGTAATCGCTGCGCAGAATTTTTTCTAAATCTGTTTTCGCGGCTGATTCAGTTAATTCCAGAGAAATCATGCCGTTTTGTGTGGTTTTGAGATTGCGAAAACGGATCCGGTTGTCCATTAAAGATTCTTTAAGATTTTCCGAAAGCCTCTCCATCATGGACTCCATGGCTTTTTGCGTATCCACTTCCAGAACGAGATGCATCCCGCCTTGCAAATCCAGCCCGAGGTGAATTTTTTCTTTGGGCAGATATTTGTTCCAGGGAGAGGGGATATTGGGAACAAAAGTAGGTATTAAAAAAATCAAAGCGGCAAGACAGACAATTGCTGTTATAAATATCCTGAGCTTTAAAGACGTGAACATGAATTGCCCCTTTCTTAAGCTATTCCTTGGGAGCGGGCGCGCCCGCTTTTTGAATGATTGATCCGATGGCGCTACGCGACACTTTAATTCTGACTTTGTCGGCGATTTCCAGAGTCGCTACTGTGTCGGTCAGGCCGGTAATTTTTCCGTGAATGCCACCGCTGGTAATTACCGTATCGCCATAGGCGAGGTTATCTATCATTGCTTTGAGTTCTTTTTGCCTCTTTTGCTGAGGCCGTATCAGCAAAAAATAAAAAATCACAAAAATAACAATCATGGGGAGAATAAATCCCCATCCGCTTTCCGCTGTGCCTCCTGCCGCGCCCGGGTTTCCGCCCATTGCGTATGCTATAGATATCAATTTAAGTTCCTCCTTTATTGATTAAAAATTCATTTTTAAATTGCGTGAAACAATTTTCTTTTATCGCCTCTCTTATTCTTTCCATGAGGCGCGTGTAGTACCGTACATTGTGAATAGTATTCAATATCATAGCCAGTATCTCGCCGGCAACAAAAAGATGCCTCAAGTATGCTCGGGAGAAATTTTTACAAGTGTAACAATCACATGTCTCATCCAGCGGAATATCGCTATCCCGCCAGCGGGCGTTTTTTATAACAATCTTTTCTTCATTTGTAAACAATAATCCGTGTCTTGCCGAACGCGTCGGAATGACGCAGTCAAACATATCCGTGCCGCAGGATACGGCAAAGACAATGTCCTCAGGCGTGCCGACACCCATGAGATAACGGGGTTTTTCCGCCGGTAGTTCGGGCGTTATCGTTTTGGCGATTTCACGCATGATTTCTTTGGGTTCGCCTACACTCAAGCCTCCTAAAGCATAGCCGTCAAACCCGAGTTTAACGGTTTCTTCCATGGATTTGCGGCGCAAATCCGGGTACACACCACCCTGAATGATGCCGAAGAGAGCCTGATGTGCGCTGTTTTTTGACTCGCGGGAAAGCTTTGCCCAGTCAAGAGTCAGCTCCAGTGATTTTTTGGTCTGGTCGTGGGTGGCGGGGTAGGGTGTGCAGTCATCCAGGCACATCATAATATCCGAACCCAAGGCTTGCTGCACTTCGATGGCCATTTGCGGCGTTAAAAAATGCTTGGAGCCGTCGATATGGGAGCTGAACATTACTCCCTCAGGATGAATTTTGCGCAAAGGGGAAAGGCTGTAAACCTGAAAACCACCGCTGTCCGTTAAAATCGGGTGAGGCCAGTTCATAAAACGGTGAAGCCCTCCCAGATTTTTAATCGTTTCATGTCCGGGACGCAGGTATAAGTGATAAGTGTTGGCCAAAATTATTTGCGAGCCGCATTTTTTGATTTCCTCAGGTGACAGCGACTTGACCGTCCCTTGAGTGCCTACCGGCATGAACGTGGGCGTATTAATTTCCCCGTGCGCCGTAACCATTTTCCCCAGGCGGGCAAAACTGGACGTATCTTTTCCGATTATGTTGAATTCAAAACCCATTTAGTTATTTCCTATGTAATCAGCATACAGTCACCGTAACTGTAAAACCGGTAAGCATTATCTATCGCGTGATTGTACGCTTTGTCGATAAAATCTTTTCCGGCAAAAGCGCAGACCAGTAAAAAAAGCGATGATTCCGGCAGATGAAAATTGGTAATAAGCGCTTCCACCTTTTTAAATTTATAACCGGGATAAATGAAAAGATTGGTAAATCCCGACCGTGTCTCAACCTGTCCTTTGCTATTTGTGGCGCTTTCCACGGTTCTGGTTGATGTTGTTCCCACGCCGACAATCCGGCGGGCGTTGTTTATCAAGTCCGCCGATGACGCGCTTATTTCGTAAAATTCTTCTTGCATTGCGTGTTCTTCCACCGTTTCAGTTTCGATGGGCATGAATGTTCCCGCGCCCACGTGTAAGGTTATCGGCGCGATTTGGATACCTTTATCCCGAAGCGCCTGCAGAACTGCTTCGGAAAAATGCAATCCGGCGGTAGGGGCCGCGACAGAGCCGGGATTTTTGGCGTAGATTGTCTGGTATCTGTCTTTGTCTTCTTTGTCCTGCGTAGCGGCATTTTTACGCCGGATATAAGGAGGCAGAGGCGCTTGTCCAAACCGATTAATAAAATTTTCCCAGCCTGACGGGGCGCTAAATTCCAGCAGCCATTTTTTATCGGAAATTCGTTCGATTACATTTGCCGCGCAATTATCCTCCATTATAATCGCGTCATTTAAGCGTATTCGCTTGCCCGGTTTAAGCAGCGCTTCCCACATCTGATTTTCTTCCGTGGCGCTTTTTTTAGTTAAAAGCAGAATTTCCACATTCGCGCCGGTTTGTTTTTTTCCGAAAAGGCGCGCGGGGATTACCTTTGAATCATTGATCACCAAAACATCGCCCGGCATTAAAAAATCGGGTAGGCCGGGAAAAAAATTGTCAGTTATTTTCCCATTATTTTTGTTCAGCACAAGCAGGCGCGACGCGTCTCTTTGGGCAGAAGGATGCTGGGCAATAAGTTCTTCCGGCAGATGATATGAAAAATCTTTTAATTTCATTTTTTAGGCAGCAGTTCAAAAAAAGATGCGGCAAATAATCAAAATAATCACCGGTTGTCAATCTAATTGCAGTTTTACCTGCGTCCAAAATAGAGCAAGATCAAGCCGGTGATTATAGCGCAGATACCCAGAAGGCGTAACGTCGATTCGGGAATTGACGATATTTTAGCCATGTATACTTTTAATTTTTCCGGGAAAGCAAAGTAAGGAAGGCCTTCAATGATGAACACCATTCCCAAAACGCACAGAAAAAAATCCACTTTTTTATCGCTCCTTTTCTTTTGCCTCGTTCCAAATTTTATCCATTTCTTTCAGGGTCACTTCATCCAGAGATTGACCCTGCGCGGAAAGCTTTTTTTTAATAAAGGAAAAGCGCCGCAAAAATTTATTTGTTGTTTGCGTTAAAGACGTCTCCGCGTCAACGCCGGCAAAACGGCTCAGGTTGACGGCGGTAAAAATAATATCGCCTAATTCTTCATTTATTTTTTTCCGGTTGCCGCTTTTCAGAGCCGCGGAAAATTCACGAAGCTCTTCGCGCATTTTTTTTAAAACATTTTCTGTGTCCGGCCAGTCGAAACCAACAGCTGAAGCTATGGAGGTAATTTTTTGCGCCCGTTTCAGAGCCGGCAGCGACCGCGGCACATGCGCAAATAAATCATCCTGTTTTTCACCAGCGCGTTCAGCTTCTTTAATTTTTTGCCAATTTATTTTGACTTCCTGCACCGAATCAACTTTTTTGTCGCCGAAAACGTGAGGATGCCGCCTGATCATTTTTTCTTTAATTTCGGCTATGACATCGTTTAAGGAAAATAATTTATTTTCTTCATAGATTTCGGTAAGAAATAATATCTGAAAAAGCAAATCTCCCAATTCTTCCTTGACACTCTGATGATTTTTTTTATCCAGCGCGTCGAGCACTTCATACGTTTCTTCCAGAATATATCGCCCCAAATCTTTTGCTTTTTGTTTTTTGTCCCAGGGACAGCCAGCCTCAGAACGCAGAGTGCGGATTAGCTTAATTAAGCTATTGATGTTATCAGACGTTCTCATATTTTTATTCATTGATCGTGACTCACTGATAGTAAACAGAAATTAATTCATAACCCATGGAATCGTAAATATTAAGATAGCTAGCATATATACACAAATGAGGCAACAGATTAAAATTTAAGGGTTTTTTTAAAAGATAACCTTAATAAAAAGCTTAAATTTATCCTTGACAATGGTGAAAATAGGAGTAATGTGCACTACCAATACGGAGATTACAATCCGAAAACTGAATTTCCAAAAGGAGGAAAAGTTATGAAGAAATTGTTAGCAATTGTATTGTGCGCGCTGTTTGTAGCGTCCTTCGCGGTAGTAGGATGCAAAAAAGAAGCGCCGGCCCCTGCAGAGGCTCCTGCAGCTGAAGCTCCCGCTGATGCAGCACCTGCGGCCGAACCTGCGAAATAATAAACAACCTAAATATGGCAGGTAAAAACCGGGTATCCGCGAAAAGCGGTTACCCGGTTTTTTTTATATAAAGTGGATAAGCCAAGGGAAATATGCTATAAATATAATCAAGTATAAAGATGCAGAGAAAATCCGTAAAATAACGAACAAAAAGTGCTTGGCTTGCCAGGAGGTGTTTTATGTCACAAAACGGCGGTGATTTTTTAAAGGGCTTAATCTTCGGCGGCTTGGTTGGCGTGGCTATTGGTCTTTTATACGCGCCGAAAAGCGGCAAAGAAACGCGTGAGGATCTGACGATTAAAGCCGACGAGTTTATATCCAAAGCAAAGGAAGAAATGGAAAAGCACAGGGAAGAATACGATGCGGCGATGGAGCGCATAAAAAAGACCGGTTCGTCAATTAAGAACAAGGCGTCTGAAGCGCAAGGTAAAATCGGCAAACTTGCCCATTCCGGTAAAGAAACCGCGGCGGAAAAAAGAAAAAGATTAGAAAAGGCGCTTAAAGCGGGTGTAGCGGCCTATCGTTCTAAACAAAGTAAGAAAAGTGTTTAAAAATTAGAGGATAAGAAATGAACCTAGAAACTTTTTTGCTGATTATCGGAATAGGTTTTTTGGTGCTGATCATTATTTTGCTGCCCATTGCCTGGCAGATCTGGAAAACCGTAAAAGGCGTGACGATAACACTGAAAACCCTTAATGAAACTTTACCGGCTATCTTGAAGAATGCCGCGGAAATGACCGGTAACATAAATAATTCCACCACAACCATAAATAATGAGATTCAGACAATCTCTAATGGATTGAACAGGTTTTATTCCGCGACCAGCGGCATTGTCGGCGATGTCCGAAATTTTTCTCCAAACGCCGTAAAAGGATCATTGTTTCAGTTATTTGGAAACGGGCTGGCGATAATAAAAGGCGTGCGTGTTTTTCTGGACGTTTTTTTCGGTAAAAAATAGCCGCGATTTTTCAATATGGCCAAGGTGACATTTTCCAGCAAATGGGGGCGCGTCAAAGTTCAGGCAAAGCCATCTGTCCCCGAAAATAATCTGCAATCAGCGCAGGACGCCGTGCGCGAAATAAAGAAAAATCAAAAATCTCCGGCCGGTGAAGATTACCGGGAAAAATCACTGGCTATTCACGGCCTTGTTTGCGCGCGTTGCGGAAGGGAATTTGATCAGACGACAAGGCATCTTTTAACTGTCCATCATAAGGACGGCAATCACAACTATAATCCGCCGGACGGCAGCAATTGGGAAAATCTCTGCGTCTATTGCCACGAAGATGTTCATAGCCGGGAGGTATTGGCTGAGTATTTAGGCGATAATGCTTCCACAAAAGAAGCCAGCGTGGTTTACGAAGATGTGTCGCCGGGCAGTTCCGGTTTGATGGCCCAAAAATTAAAGGAAGCCCTGCAGAAAAAAGACGGTAAAAAGTAAACTCAATTCACGGTTAATCTGAAATTATCCGCTTCTTTCACCAGTTTATCACCCACTGAAGTTCCGCAATACGCGCAGCTGTAATCGTATTTTTCTCCCTGCGGCAGAATAAGCAAAAGCCTTTTTCTTACCGGCACGGCTTTTCTGCATTTAGGGCAAAATAATTCTGTTGCTTCAAAATCGGAATAGTTTCTGTTCATTTGCAATTGTCCGTCTGCGGGATTTTTTCCCAATTATTAAGCCATACGTCGGCTTCACTGTCGCTCGGGGCGCGCCAGTCGCCGCGTGGTGAAAGCGACCCTCCGGAACCGACTTTAGGCCCATTGGGAATGCACGAACGTTTATACTGCGATGTTTTAAAAAACTTGTATAAATAAACGTAAAGCCATTTTTTTATTTCTTTTAGCGTGTAGGATTTTCTTTTAGCGGCGGGAATATCCGGCCACAGGCCTTTATTTTTATCACGCCAGGCGCAATATTCCAGAAACGCGACTTTTGTGGGCAGGTAGCCGAAACGAGTTATATAAAAATTATTGAAATCCTGCAGTTCGTAGGGCCCGATTGTTTCTTCGGTTTTCTGGTGCGGCTCGCCGTTGATTTTTCCCGGCACAAGTTCCGGCGATATTTCCGTATCCAGAATGTCCAAAAGAATTTGAGAAACATCCGCGGAAAATTGATCGGTGGATGCCACCCAGCGAATCAGATACTGAATAAGCGTTTTGGGAACACTGACGTTGACGTTATAGTGTGACATATGGTCGCCGATGCCGTAAGTGCTCCAGCCGAGCGCCAGTTCACTTAAATCTCCTGTGCCCACCACTAGCGCGTTTCTCATGTTAGCCAGGCGGAAAAGATGAGCGGTTCGCTGTCCCGCCTGCACATTTTCGAAGGTAATATCGTAAATCTTTTTACCGTTGGCGAAGGGGTGATTTATGTCTTTAAGCATCTGCATGCAGGCTGGTTTGATATCGATTTCGTTTGACTCCACGCCCAGCGCTTTCATCAGTTTAAGGGCGTTTTGATAAGTTTTGGCGGACGTGGCGAAGCCCGGCATTGTGTAGGCTTTGATGTTCTTGCGTGATAATTTCAGGATGTCCATTGTTTTTGCCGCCACCATCAGGGCGTGAGTGGAATCCAGTCCGCCGGATATGCCGATAACCAGATTACTGATGCCGGAAGCTTTTAAGCGCTTGGCCAGACCCTGCACCTGAATGTTATAAGCTTCGTAGCAGTGTAAATCCCGCTTTTTTGTATCGGAGGGGATGTAAGGATAACGCGGATATTCTCTGTCCAGAAGAATTCGCCCGCGCCAAATATCAACTCTAAATTCCACATGGCGATACGATGTAACTTCTTTTTTGTGCGCGGAAGTGTTCTGGCTGAAAGTATTCAGCCTCATTCTGTCTTGCGCCAATCTATCCAGGTCGATATCGCTGTAAACAATCTGGGCTTCAGGCGCGAAGCGCTGCGATTGGGCCAGTAAATTTCCGTTTTCATAAATCATGGCTTGGCCATCCCATGCCAGATCCGTTGTTGATTCTCCCGCGCCTGCGGCGGTGTAGAGATAAGCGGCCACACAGCGGGCGGATTGATTGGCGGCTAACTGGTGGCGGTATTCGGATTTGCCAATGGTAACATTGGAAGCGGATAAATTACCGATGACGGTTGCTCCGGCCATTGCCGCAAAGGAAGAAGGCGGGATTGGCACCCAGGCGTCCTCACAAATTTCCAGAAAAAAAGTGAAATGGTCTATATTGGCCACTTTGAAGATAATGTCACTGCCGAAAGGAATGTTCTTTTGTCCGGCCAAATCAATATGTGCAGATATTGTCGCCCCGGCCGGTGTAAATTGTCTGCCTTCATAAAATTCGCGGTAATTAGGTAGGTATGATTTTGCCGCCACGCCCAGAATTTTACCGCGGTAAAAAACTACGGCGCAGTTGAAAAGACGGCAATCAACCTGCAGCGGCGCTCCCACAGTCATGATGAGATTTATTTTTTCCGAAGCTTTTTTTATGGTCACAAGAGCTTCATGAACAGAGCGCAGCACGGCATCCTGATGAAATAAGTCTTCATTGGAATAGGCGGAAAGTCCCAGTTCCGGAAAAATAGCGAAGATCGCTTTTTGGGAAGCCGCTTCACGCGCCAGATCCAGCGTTTTTTTGGTATTAAAGGAAACGTCGGCAACTTTTAATTCGGGGACTAAAGCCGCCGCGCGGATAAAACCATGGTTATACAGATTAAAGAAATCGCCGGTTTTTTTCACAGGCATGTTTTATCCTTTCTCTAAATAAGCGTAGGCACTGTGGTTGTGAATACTTTCAAAATTTTCCGCCTCGATGCTGTACCAGACAAAATTTTCATCTTCATTTAATTTCACCGCCACGCCGCGCACGATGTCTTCCACAAACTTCGGGTTTTCATAAGCCTTTTCCGTGACGTATTTTTCATCCGTGCGTTTCAGGAGAGAGTATACCTCACCGCTGGCTGATTCTTCCACTATTTTTATGAGGTCCTCTATCCAGAAAAATTTATTAAACCGCACTTTGACGTTGACCATGCCGCGCTGATTATGCGCGCCGAATTTGCTGATTTCGCGGGAACAGGGGCAAACTGTGGTTACCGGCACGGTCACGCCGACTAAAAAATCAGTTTTCTCCGCGCTGTTTTCACCGGCAAAAAGACAGCGGTATTCCATCAGGCTTTTGGCCTCAGAAACCGGAGCTGTTTTTTCTATAAAGTAGGGAAATTCTATTTCCATGTGCGCCGATTGGGCGTGCAGTTTATGGCGTATTTTTTCTAAAATACCGCGAAAAGTTTTAATGCTGATTTGCCCCTGAAATTCGTTGAGCACTTCGACAAAACGGCTCATGTGCGTGCCTTTGAAGTGCCGCGGCAGATTCACATACATATTGATGGAGGCGTTGACCGGTTGAGTGCCGCGCGCGCGATCCAGGACAATCAGCGGATATTTGATATTTTTTACCCCGACTTTTTCTATATCAATATTGCGATTGTCTTTTTGATTTTGAATGTCAATCATTTTTAGCAGCTACTAAGGCTGAAGGCGAAAGGCTGAAGGTTTATCGTTATCCTTTGCCCTTTGGTCTTAGGTCTTTGGCCTTCGCTCTTCAGTCTTTTTTCCTTTATAAGTTACATACGCGTTTTCCGATTCCCAGACTTTTACGCGGGTTACTTTTACCTCTTCTTTTTTTGCTTTGGGCTCTATTTTCTCCGCGATAAAGCGGGCGACGTTTTCCGCCGAAGGGTTAAGTTTCGCGAAAAAAGGAATTTCATTGAGATGTTTGTGGTCAATCTCTTCCAATATATCTCCCAGCCATTTTTTCACAAGGCGAAAATCAATCAAAAGACCAGATGTGTTAAGATTCTCCGCTCCAACACTGAGCTCTACTTTAAAATTGTGGCCGTGCAGCTCTTCGCACTTTCCTCCCACCTGCGCAAGCAGATGCGCGGCGGAAAATGATTTAATAATTGTCACTTCATACATTTTTTAAATTCTCCTGCAGTTTATATCTATTTGAATTATAAAGTATTAATCAGATTTATCAGAAAATAATAACTTTATAATAAATCATTCTATGATTAAAACAGTCAAAACAGCTTTGATAATCAACCTTTTTAGAAAATCTAAATATCACATTTTTCAGTCAGCGGAAACAGTTAAATGTGATGAGCAAAATAGCGGATATTTGGTGAAAATGACCAACAATGAGTATTGTTCAAAAATTATTTTCATAATATCAGATAATAAAAGTTATTTATATTATGGATATCATGAAATAATTAAAAACAACGAATGCTTGGCACAGCAATTGCTTAATAAAATTAGAGAATATTGTAAGTAAGCTAAATTATAATAAAGTAAAATAGGCATTATTATAAAAGAGAGGAATTATATGTTTAAGATTTTCCGCAAAGAAGGAGAAAAAGGTTTCACGTTGATTGAGCTGATGATTGTTATAGCGATCATTGGTATTTTGGCGTCTATCGCAGTTCCGCAATTCATGCGGTACAAAAAGAAAAGTTTTATTGCTACCCTTAACAGTGATTGTAAGAACGCCTATACAGCATCAATAGCATATTTTGTTGATAATCGCGCTGCTGAATCTGTGGATCTTGAACAATTAAGAATAGCCGGTTACAGTCAATCCGATCATGTAATTATAACGATAACTCCTGATACACAGGAAGATTACATAATAGATTGCGCAGCAGATTCTAGCTGGAATGTGAATCCAGCACAGGTAGTTGTAGCTGGTGGTGTAATGACCTTGAGCCAGGCCTCGATGAAATATTAATTTAGATTCTAATGTTTTTAATAAGGAGCGTTACAGACTATTGTTTTTTTAGGTGAGTATCGCCTGATATAACTTCTCTGTTTAATAATTTCTATGTAAAAAGTAATGAAACGAGTCTTAATCTTCCCGTCTTTGGTATTTCCTCAGATTAAAACAGGTAAATATTTTTTTATTTTTTCAAGACTTTAAATAAGTACACATTTTTATAGCCATATATAGGAACATAGCCGTTTTGGGAAAAATCAAAAGTTCTGCACCATGAGGGCAGGTGGGGCGACCATAAATCTATGGCAAGATAATGAATGCCTTTATCTTTAACAAATGTTTTTAATTCATCCGGTGAAACATTAACCTCTATATCGTAAATATCAAAACCGGGATTATAATATTTCATTTGCCGCGGAGAAGCAGTCGCAACGGTATGGGGCCCGGGTTGATTTTTGAGGAATGCGCCAGCTTCATTAAATCCGACAAACATATTGCTTGTCTGCTTCATCATATCAATGCTTTTTGTCGCGTGAAAGAATAAGACGCCTGCTATAGCAACAGCAAAAAAAAGTATTACGCACTTTGAATATTTTAGCCATTTTGCGGCAAGTAGCTGCGCGCTGCCATAACATCCGTAGGCGGCAAAAATTAGCAAACCTGGATACAGGGGCAGAGTGTAGCGGGACAAACGGAAAATGACCCAGGGAAGAAAAAATCTGAACAGCGCAAAAAGCAAAACCCAGTGGAAAAGCACAGAAAATTTCTTCTCTCTTATAGTGAATATAATGCCGGTAATGGTGAATACGATCAGGAAATATCCCAGAAAAAACTCGGTTTCCTTAAACAGATGAAACATATCTGGAATCTGAAAGTAATAGTAAAAACTATTTATCCATCCCGGGGGGCTTGGGAAAAAATTTCTGCTTAAAATAAATCCTAAAAGAGCGAAAAAGAGTCCGGCGTATCCCATTGCCCATGTTTTCGGTTTCAAACGCATAAGCAAGGGAAGAAATAAAACCGGAAAGGCAGTATATTTTGTCAGCACGGCACATAGACCAAAAAAATAAAAAGCCGCTTTTTTATCGTATGCCAGCAGGCAAATGGACAAATAAATGAAAAAAACAACGGGAATATCAGTTAAAATTCTGATACCGTTCCAGTTAGCCAGGGGGCATACCGCGAGGAATCCGGCGGCAATTAAACCAACAAGGGGATGATATATCTTTTTCCCGATAAAATATGTTATCGCTATTATTCCAATTCCCATCAACACAATTAAAGTTCGCGCGGAAGTTACAAAATCAGCCGCGTTGTTATAGGGAAGTAAACTCAACAGATACATTAAGAGAGGCGGGTTATGATAAAATATTTTACCGGATATGTCGGTTAAATTGGTCAGATCAGCAGATAAGTTTCGCGCGATATATAGATAAAGCGCTTCATCCGGCCACAGGCTTTCCTGAAACAAAAAATTGAACTTGATGGCGGCGCCTAGAAGCAGACAAAGAGCCAGAATTATCCAAACGCCGATTTTATTTAGCTGTAAGTTATATTTTGACTTTATGAAGTTCATTTGCCTTTTTTTGAAAGTAAGGTGCGAATTTGAGCCTTTTTAATGCTTGACACGTTTAAGCTGAATATTATCAGTAAGTTCATAATATGTCTAGGATAATTGCGCCCATCTTATAACTACGTTGATTTTATTTATCACCTGGGATTAAATTGTTTTGTGTTTTTTTCATTTGTAAGAATTTATCAATAAAATGGTTCAAATTGACCACCGCTTGGTGAAAATGACCTCATTTTCGTGCTAACGACCTGGTTTTCAGTGTGTTAATTTTGCTGTAATTTTGAAACTACCTGATTTCAGTAATAAAAAATAAATAAGAATGTTTGGCACATCAATTGCTTTAAATAAAGTTGAAATATAAAGAAATGCTATCAAGAAATACATTCAGGAGGTGAAGAGAGTAAAATTAATCATTGAAAAAAATGAAGAGATAATGTAGGTAAAGTAAAAACAATAACAATAAATTAAAGGTATTTTAAGGAGGAAAATTATGTTAAAAGTATTTCGCAAAGAAGGAGAAAAAGGTTTCACGTTGATTGAGTTGATGATTGTTATCGCGATCATCGGTATTCTGGCGGCCATCGCCATCCCGCAGTTTATGCAGTATAGAAAAAGAGGCTATGTTGCTACTCTTGACAGTGACTGTAAGAATGCCTATACCGCAGCAATCGCGTATTTTGTGGATAATTCCGGCGCTACAGGTATGGATGTCGATGCGTTAGTTTATGCCGGTTATAGTCAAACTGAGAATGTATCACTTACTCCAGCCTTTACAGACCAGGATAATTTCACGTTAACATGTGCAGGACCACTCGCCTGGAATGTTAATCCAGCAATCGTGACGGTAGCGGACGGTGTAATGTCGATGGAGCAGTCCTCAATCATAAGAGAATAATTTAGTTTGTAACATCAAACAAAAAAGGGGCGTTATATAACGCCCCTTTTTTTTATATTTGAGCATCGTCTGCGATTATGTTTTTGCATAATAATCTATTGTTTTTTTTCCTAAAATGGGGCAAATAATTATCATATATAAATGGATAATTTAAGCTGGAGGTTGTGGTTGAGGGTTTCTTTTCCAAAAATATTTTTGGGTTTAATTTGTATAGCCATAGGATGTTTTTTATTGTCGGGCAGTTGGGCAGCCTACGCAGAATATAAACGTGTGCAGGATTATGGCGGGCGGGCCATAGGACATGTAACGGATAAGCATTTTAAACGGGGTTCCGATGGCGGCGGCAATTATTATCTGGACTATTGGTTTATGTCTTCCACCGGTAATAAAATCAGCTCCACCAGCATTATAGGCAAGCAGCAGTGGGATGTGCTGGGGGTTGATGATACGATGGAAATCAGATACGATCTATCTAACCCCAATCGTAGTATTCATGTATATGGGAGCAGCCCATCGCTTGTTTTCGCTTTTTTTATGCTGACGATGGGGGCGGTGTTTATGATTTTCGGATGTCTTCGCTTTATCAAAGGTTTTAAAAAACACCAATAAGCTATTAAGAACACAAAAAAGGAGAAATAACTTGCCAAAGGAATCGACTAAACCACGGTTTGTGTTCATATTGGTTACCTGTACATTTATTTCAGCTCTTCTTTTTATTTCCCTGCGCGTAATATCGTACGGATACATAACGGCCGAGGATGTCATGCGCCACGCGGCGAAGGCTGTTTCCGGAAAAAGCTGGGGGGAAATACTTGTCCTCCGTCCGGAAATAACAATGGACAGCCATGTGGGGTGGCATACCATACTGGAATTTATTTACAAGATTACCGGCTTTTCGGTGGACAATCTTGTCGTATTTTCAATTGTATTTCTCTTTATTCTATTTTGCATTGTCCCGCTATTTTTTTTGAAAAGGCCGGAAGCGTGGCTCATAACGCTATTAATTATGGCAGTAGCTAATTTTTCAGTAATATCGCGCATATTTTTGGGTAGACCTTTTATTTTTACCATGGCGGTTGTGCTTGCGCTCGGATTTCTTTGGCCGCGTTTCAAAATAAAACCCATACCGTGGCCTTCATTAATCATTTTGACTGTTTTGATAGCTTTGGCCACATGGATTCATTGCCTGTGGTATATGTTTGCCCTGCCGGTTTTGTGTTTTTTTCTTGCCCGTGAATGGCGAGCCGGTTTTGTTGTTTCTCTTTGCACGCTGGCAGGTGTAATTATCGGCATGATTATGACCGGCCATCCAATTCAGTTTTTCTATCAGACCCTAGGCCATTTTATTCACAGTTTGGGAGACCACACATTGGTAAGGCAGCTTGTTTACGAATTCCAGCCTTTTAATGGCGATGTTCTGGTGGTTATTGCTGTCCTCGGAATGCTGTCCTGGCGCGCTCTTCGTAATGCCTGGGATATAAAAGTAATATACACCCCCATATTTATTCTGGCGGTTGTGAGCTGGGCTCTTGGTTTTGTGGTGCTTCGCGTCTGGTACGATTGGGGCATCCCCGCCGTTTGTGTATGGATGGCGCTGGAATTTGATGTTTTTCTAAAACGCTATGTGGATTCTTTATCAACGAAAAGAGTGTGGATTGCTTTGGCAGTAGCTTGTGTATTGTTTCTTTCCATTACTAGTGACTACAACAGCCGCTGGACTAGTGGCAGGTCCGTGCAGTATCTTTCCGCGGAAAATCCCGTGCATAAAGAGTGGCTTCCGGAGAAAGGTGGTATTGTTTACAGCAATGCCATGGCTGTTTTCTATCAGACATTTTATGCTAATCCTCGCGGAGATTGGCGGTATATACTGGGATTTGAACCAACAATGATGCCCTCGGAAGATCTTGCCATTTTCAGAAATATTCAGCTTAATTATGGCACTGCTGAGTCATTTAAGCCTTGGGTTGAAAAAATGCTTCCGGAAGACAGGATGATTTTAAAATCGCCGTTTAAACCCGCAATCAAAGAACTTGAATGGAATCATACCGTGTCGGGGACATGGACAGGTCGTTTGCCGAAAAAAAATTAGCGCCAGTATGATTTTGTGAGTACCTTTATTAGCCTAATAATAGAGGAATTTTGCATTGATTTCCTCCTTGCTCTCAAAGCGGATTGGATGATGAAGGGATGATAAGTATACGGCCTGTTAATTTTTCTAATAAAAAGGAAAAAATAAAAGTATGCTACATTCTTTCATACCGCAGTCCGAACTATATCCGGACGATCACTATTCTAAATGCCCTCGCCAGAATTAAGTATTTGTCGGTGTCGCGTGCCATCAATACATTCCGCAGCGCTCTTTTTCGCTATGTGGAAACACTGCTTAAGTTATTGTATATAAGATTCACAAAACGGCCAGACTTTTATATCCTGGGATTCCGCGGGTATGAAATATTTTGGCCGGTTCGTCTTATTACTTATGGGAAACCACTGATTTTTGATCACATGATGTCGCCCTATGACAGTATTGTAAATGAACGCCATATATGTCGTAAGGGAGGAGTGCTAGACAAACTGATTTATGGCTACGAGAAGTTATTACTCCATCATTCCGATTTTGTTCTAACGGATACAGACCTGCATGGAGACTACTTTATCAAACTTTTTAATCTTCCATTGGAAAAAATTCATGCAATTCCTGTTAGTACGGATGAAACGCTTTTTTTGCGATACAACCATTTGTCTTCCCGGGTGGATTCCAAAGATTATTTTCATGTAATTTATTATGGTTCTTTTCTTCCTCTTCACGGTGTAGATGTGATTCTGGAGGCAGCCCGGATATTATCTGACAAGCCGATACGGTTTATCCTGGTTGGCGGGAAAAGTCAGATGGTAAAGAAATTCCATGAAAAGAATGTGATTCATAAGCTCTGGGTGGACTATGAACAACTTCCTGATTGGATTGATAAGGCTGATCTGTGTCTGGGTGGCCCTTTTGGCAATACCGGACAGGCGAAACGGGTTATTACGGGGAAGACCTTTCAATTTCTCGCGATGAGCAAGCCAACGATTGTGGGCATAATTGATAAAGAATATGGTTTTAAAGATAGGGATAACGCCCTGGTTGTGCCGCAAGGTGATGGAGAGGCGCTTGCCGGGGCAATTCGCTGGTCTTTTGAAAATCAGGACCAATTATCGGACATTGGTCGTCGAGGACAAATGCTTTATCTGCGTAAATTTTCCAATGATCAGGTTAAAGACGCTTTACTTAATATTCTTCTTCCTGATTCATCGAAAAAGGGATCAGATAATGACTGAGCGAAGCGTCCTCATCCTAATGGCTGCGTTCAACGGTGGAAAATATATCGCTGAACAGATTGAAAGCATACGACGCCAGACCATTACTAGGTGGAGGCTGATAATCAAAGACGACAGATCAACTGATGATACCAGAATTATCGCGGAGCATTATGCCTCTCTAGATAAACGCATTCATCTCGTGGAAGGTGAGCATGCTCGCCTAGGCCCGGTAAGAAACTTCAACTGGGTGATGAAATGTGGGCAACAAAACATTGAGCCGTACATTGCCTTTGCCGACCAGGATGACGTGTGGCATGAAAATAAATTAAATGTTCAGTTCCAAGACATGGTCAATCTTGAAGAAAAATACGGAAAGCATGTTCCCCTCCTTGTCCATTCCGATCTGGAGGTAGTCGATGAAAACATGCGCACAATTCATTATTCCTTTGCCAGATATCAAAATATACGCCATCCGGAAACAAAGGATATTCGGACATTGATTGTCCAGAACGTTGTGGTGGGCAATACAATCATGATTAACCGGCAATTACTGGATCTTGCTGTTCCTATCCCTGAAAATGCTTACATGCACGACTGGTGGCTGGTCTTATGCGCCGCCGTGTTTGGTGGCCTGTTCTATAATCCCCGTCAGTTAAGCAAATACAGAATTCATGCGCATAACGTGACTGGGGTGGTCGGATACCGAAACGCAATCAATCCGCTGAAACTTTCTCTTTTTAAAAGACTGCAAAAAATGAATGGAATATTTGCTGCCTCATTACAGCAGGCGAATGCGCTAAGAGAGAGGATAAAAAGCAGATCAGCCGATTTTCCACAGATACGGAATATAAACGAGCATGTCAAAGTGATTGATGCTTTCTTGGCAATACGCGAGGCGCCTTTTTTTAAGCGTCCCTTCCAATTGATGAAAAAAAACATCAGGCGTCAGACGCGACTATTGACTATTTTGTTATTTCTTCAATCAATTAACAACGGTTTGTTGAAAAAGAAGGGGAGATCTGAATAAGCAGCAAAGAGAGTAATAAGTGAAAAGATTTTTATACTTATGATCTTATATGCGTAAATTCTGTTTAAGGTATTTTTATTCCGGCAAAAAGAAGTGGCGCTGCTGGGGTATAAATAAAAAATAGCCACTTCTTAGTGGCTGTTTATTCGGTGCTCTCTATTATGCACCATAAATGTTAAACCATGAGTTACCGATGGTCGAGCAGAATGGCATTGTTGCATGAATTACAAGGCTTTAATTTGTATATCATTTTAAATATAGGTGATAAATGAAAATTCTTCTTATCAGCCATTCGTCTAATCTTTACGGGGCGGAGAGGTGCCTTATAGATTTAGCTGAGGGGCTTGTCCGTTCAGGTCATATATTTTCAGTTTTATGCCCAGCCCCTGGTTTGCTTTCAAAAGAATTAGGTAAATTAAAGATTCCCGTTTACTATATGACTTTTCCTGGGATCGGCAAGGGCGGTTTCAAGCAGGTGTTACTTTTCCTCCTGCGTTTTTTCCCCGCGGTTATTCGATTAAGCAGATGGATGAAGAAACAAAAAGTAAAAATCGTTTACAGTAATACAATTAATGCGTTATATGGCCCCATTGCTGCAAAACTTATTGGAGTTCGCTCGATCTGGCATATACATGAAGTGAAGCCGAAAAATGTATTCTTAATAAAAATGGCGGGTGTAATTATTAATCTGTTTTCGTCGGAGGCTATTTTTAATTCACGCGCAACCATGAGAGCGTTTAGTAAACATCCCCAATCAAACTGGCACGTAGTTTATAATGGTATAGAAATTAAAAATTATTATGGAAAAAAAGATTACGCCGCCGATTTTATAATTGGTTTCGCCGGTCAGATGGTTGAAAACAAACAGCCAACGCGCTTTTTACATGCTTTTTCAGAAACAAAAAAACAAATAGCTAATATTCAAGGAATTATGGCGGGGGATGGTTCGCTGTTGCCGAAAATTCGTTTGCTGGCCGAAGAGCTGGCAATAGCTGATGACATTATTTTCACTGGTTATCTTACTGATCTGGCGCCTTTTTACGCTACAATAGATGTTCTTGTGCTAACTTCAGATCATGAAGCTTTTGGAAGGGTTATCTTGGAGGCGATGAGTTTTGGACGCGCGGTTATTGCCGCGGATGTAGGTGGTGTTTCTGAATTGGTGGAAGATGGAAAGACAGGTTATCTTGTTCCTGCTGGCGATATTAATGCTTACGTGCGTAAAATTATTTATCTCTCAAAGAATCCGGAGCATTGTCGAAGTATGGGTGAAGCAGCGTATCAAAGCGTACGGGAACGTTTTTCTAAATCCCGTTACCAACACGAGATCATCAGCTTGCTGACAAAGTATCTGTGATAATAAAAGTGATGATTAAATAAATTGCGTAAACGATCGGGAGTGGCGATTTCCAAGAAAGTTGAAGCTATTTTTGTTTTATATAGCCAATCTGATTTATTGCTATTCGTATTCGTTGATATATTCTATATAGGTATAAATACATTAATACGGACCCCGCCACTATTTTTTCGAGCAAAGACAAGTCTTTTTTTGGTATTAATCTAAAAAATGGTTTTATGGGCGGTAGTAAGTTGTGCAGAAATCTTTTCCAAAGCTCGCTTCTTGGGAGAATACGTTCAATATCTATAAAACCACCGACAATCCTTTTCTCTTTTATTAATAGTTCGCGCATTGTATTTCTGGCAGGATGTCTAACAACAACAAACGGAGCATAAACAACATTTATGCCCTTTTCTTGTGCGCGCCACCCCCATGCATTATCACCGCCGGACATTAACGAATCATTAAATAAACCGACTTTTGCGAAATTATCTTTCCAGGTAATCATGTTTGCGGTGAGCGCTCCTCCAAGTTTAGTACTTTTTAACTGATCAAAAGCAAACGCCTTCTCATATATTTCTGCGGGAGTCAGTTTATCAGATTTGTAAAATAGCTCCATTCTTCCAGCTACGCGCTGTGCGCCGCCCACCAAAAGTTTAACTGCCTGCTCAATCCAATCTGGGCAAGGAATACAATCTGAATCAGTGAATGCCAGTATTTCTCCCTTTGCGGAATAAATACCTTTATTGCGTGCGGCATAAGATCCCGGTTTCGATTCAGAAATTATTCTGAAATTATCCGGCAGATCAAGTTGGGGAATGGTATCTTCAGGAGCATTATTGATGATAATCACTTCAAAATATTTTGCGGGATAAGTTTGTCCCCTAAGAGCATTAATGCATAATTTAAGATGTTCCCAATCATGGTATGTGGGAATTATTACAGATACAAACAGATGTTTCATGTTAAAAATAATTCCGCAGCCCTTAATAATCTTTGTTGTTTGACATATAATTAGAATGATTATTCACTTTGTTAAAGAGTTTCGTCCCAGGATGTTAATCTTAAGATGATTTTGCTATATGTGCATTAAATTTAAAACTTGGATTTTAGTATAAGTAAAGACCCGGAAAGGCGTTCATATAGATAAGCTAAGGGATTTTTATGATGAATTATTAGCTCTGGTAAATATTTCACGGTTACTGCAAAAGCTTTTATTATCGAAATATATCCATTCATTCGAGCATCTGACGCACCGCTAACAATTACATATTGTCGTGAATATTTAGGGAATGATTTTATAGTACTTATTTTGGGGTGCATTACAATATATTTTGGTACAAAATAACAGTTTAATCCTAAGCTTAATGCATCATGAATAAAAATCTTTTCCTCGCCGGCCGGCAATTCAGATTCAAGACCAAATCTTTCATCAAATTCCAAATGGTTTTTTATTTTGCTAAGGCGGAAAGAAATTTCAACTGAGCTTGGCCAATGCATATTATTTTTGGATAACCTGTAACTATTTTCTGGGTAGTTTTTATATTCTTCATTATCTTCAAATGTTTTAATTTTAAATATTGCAACATCAATATTATTATTTTGCTGAAACGTGTTAATAATATTGTCGATATACTCATTTGTATACCTAACATCGTCATCAGCAATTACACAAATGTCAGCGGTTGCTAGCCTGATGGCATTATTCCGGGATTTGCTTAACCCTTTGCCTTGTATTTGAGAAACTAAAACATCATCTCTAATTAACTCTTTAGGTATGGTTAAATATTTATCATTGCGGTATTGATGTGATATGATGTAATTAACGTCCGCCCTAATTGGCAATAAAACGTCTTTCACCTTCATAATTCCACTGTCAATTGTTGAAATAAGAATTTCAAGTTTCATGTTTATTTTATCATGGCGACATGGTTCGAATTCTCTACGAGACGCTCCTGCGGAGCAACAGTCTCTACATCAAGACCTTTTGAACCTAAGTAATAGGAAAACAATGATGAACTACCCCCCACGTCAAGTATCTTGTGATGTGTTTTCAATCCAGCGTGAATAACGATCCACACAATTTCCCAATAGAGAAACCAGGGGAAGTTTTTGCCATCGACAGAGCTGTCGATAGTCTTATAATTGAACCCCCTGGTTATCCATTCAAATGAAGCAGTGTTGCCTTGCGAATCGAAACAACCATACCAGGAACTGATTTCAGATGCTTATCTTTCAGCTTTAGAATGAGTTCGTTAAGCTCTTGAATTATTACTCTGGCTTCATCAGGATTAAGGTCATCGCGATCCATTGTTTTGTTTATAACTATTTGTGCGTCCAAAACACATCCTAATTTTGTAACTGTTGAGGAATAGATAACCAGATTTCTGATGAGGTCGGTCGGTGTTATATTCAGTGAGCAAGTTTCCAATGATTATAATGCCATTTTATCAGACATTTTATCCATAATCGAATTTTTTTTGACAGGCTTAAGTTCACAAAACCACTTAATTGAGAGCTATAGAAGAGTTGTAAAACTGATAATCCCAAACCTGCTGAACGTTCGCAGATCATAATCCATTTTTCACCTAATAAATTGTTAAAGAATGGTTGCTCGTAGTAATGTTTTTCGTTATTAGCATCATATAATTTCTTTAACCATGTTTCTGCACTATTCAAAAATTCAACACTGACTTTAAAATTAAGATTGTGTATCTCACGATGAATGATTAATTCTTGAGTTGAATGTTCAATACCAATAAGGTTCAACTGTTTGGAAATTATTTCCTTGTCACACTGTTCTATCAGGGAGGCTTTATCAAAACTGACACTCTCGTTATGCACGCGATAGCTTGTAAGTACTTTCTGAAGATTCCAAACCTTGGTCGTGTTAGCTATTCTTATCCACATATCATAGTCCTCAACAGCTGCCTGAAATTGATTGTAACCTCCAAAGGGAATAACTGCTCTCCTGATAAGAATTGAAGACTGAGCAAAATAATTATGAAATAGAAGAAGGCCTGGAATTTTATCAGATGGCGCATCATATTTCCACACTGTTCCGGTGGGCATTCCTTTCTCGTCGATAATTTCCACCCATGAACCGATCATGCCGTAATCGGGATTCTTATCCAAGAAACCGACTTGTTCAGAAAATCTATCAGGAAGAGACCTATCATCACAATCCAGCAAGGCAATGAACTCTCCCTTAGCATTAGCCAATCCAATGTTTCTTGTTGGAGTGATTCCGAAATTTTTTTCATTTTGAATCAAGCGTATGCGTGAATCTTTATAAGACTTAATGATATCAACACTTTTATCTGTAGAGCAATCATCGATGATTAGCAATTCAAAATCTTCAAACGTTTGGCACAAAACACTATCAATAGCTTCGTGGATATATTTCATGCCATTATAAACCGGCATTAATACTGTTATCATTGGATTCTTGGCTTTCATGAACTTATAAAACAATAATTGGTAAATTTATTCTTGAAAAATCAATCATAGCTAGAAGTCAATTACGAAGAGAAGGGATCCTAACGTTTATACAAACATATCTATTTAAGTTCTGTTAGAGCAGTTAGTAAAAAACATCTTATATGCTTTCAAAGCACCTATGCAAATGCCATGCGGAAGAGTAAAATATTAAATTGCCTTAAAACACATTAATTTGTCACATCAGTATCGTATAAATTCGTCAATGCCATAACTGTAAGTACTGAATAAATTCTTGATGAAAATATCCCTTCTGGAGATACCAGTCCGTTTTTTTTCTTATTGTAAGTGATGTTCCGCTCATTTTTTGTTTTAAAGCACGGACATATAACAAAACAAAATTCTTGAATAAACGCATTAAAGTATATATTCGCCACTTTATACTAAGTGGCATTGGCTCTGCATCAAAGCGCCAGCATAAGATTGCATTGGCACGGCCTTGGGCATATGCACGTTGAAGAAAATAAATTTCTGTCAGCCGTTCGGATGGGATAATATGGCGCACCACAGCGCTGGGATCAATTGCGATTTGGTAGCCAGCGCGTTCGAGCCGACGAAGAAATTCTGTTTCTTCCGCTGGAATAAGATTTGTTCCTCGATATCCAAGTTTCGGATCAAATACTCCCACAATACTAAATGCAATCATCCGCACTGCAAAATTGGCTCCATACGGGTAATATGGATATGTCGTTATATGGGTTGAATGCCTGTTGGTGAACTTTGGTGAAAAGAATCCTTCATAGTACTCGTCAAACCATAATGGTGGCGTTGTTTCGTAGTTTGGGATGACTATGCCGCCGGAACACATTACTTTTTCGTACTGTTCGAATACCTTGCACAAGCGTGCCAACCACTCTGGTTGCGGCACTGCATCGTCATCCAGAAAACATAAAATTTGACCATTCGATTCCCGAATTGCACGATTTCTGGCTACTGAAAGACCAACTTCTGTCTCGATAACGTACCGGATTTTTACCGTCGTTATGGCAGATTGACATTCACGTACAACATCTGATGTATGATCAGTGGAACCATTATCTACAACCACGATCTCAAAATTTCCGTTTGACAGTTTCTGCGCCGCAGCCTTCCGAATGGTATTACCTAGATAAGCCGCTCTATTCCTAGTGCAAATTATCACGCTGGCAACCAACTGATTCTGTAAATCTTTCACTTAAACAGTATCCTTTCACAAAGATAGATATAAGGCTTATCGTATATTTTTTGAGTATCATCTTCACAATCCAAGCAGTGCCGATAAATACTTATGAGCATTGAAAATGGACTTCAAATATTTAACTAAAGAAATAAAATGTTGTGTTAAACGCAAGCCTGGCTAACCAAATCTTTCTTTCAGTGCTTTGGCAATGTAAGCAGCCTGCTTTTTTCGGACAGTCTCGGTAAAATGAACATGATCGCAGTACAGGTCGTTTTCGAGATTCAGCGTAAATGTGCATAAATCGATGATGGGAACTTCATTCTCCTTCATCACGCGGTCAGCAACCCCATTATATTCGACACAGTCAGAGGCATAACGATAAAAACCGACGCCTGAACTGTTGTGTATTGAATCATCAAAAAGTGTTGTTCTGACCCAGATTAAGTTTGCTGAGGAATCTTTAACTGTTTTTACAATTTCTCTTAGGTTATTTTCATATTGATTGAGGGAAACCTGTACCTTGCCGGAGACGGGATCGATCTTAATATCATGCAAACCGCAATTTAATAACAAGACGTCGGCGTCTATACCTCCGTGACGTATTTTTTCCTTTAAAAAAGACAAAACCATCGATGAATCACCACCGCTATCTCCCTGGGGATTGTCAAGCTTGATCAACGCTTCTTCTCTCGCGTCTTTTCTAGAGTAATCCATAGTGCCCTTTAAATATGCCTGAAGATAAGAGCCATAATGAATAGAGATGCTATCTCCAATCACGTACAGTTTTGGCAATGACATTATTGTTTTTCCCACAATTTAACACCGTCCGTGTCACATAGCCATGTATTGAAAAAGGTTGCATTTTTGCCATAAGAGTTGTCGAGGATTGTAACGTCCTTATCTAATAATATGGATAGAATACCCACGTGCAATCGTGTTGTGTAGACGTTTTTGTATCGGCTGACAAAATGAACCCCTTCTTTAATGAACTGTTTTCTGCAATATCCGTGAAAATACCAATCGCTTAATTTCAATGTCATGCGAGACAGCGGACGCAGTCCCGCATAGCGCCCAAGTGTATTTCCGGATTTCCATAACTTTCGGTAGTAAAGCCAGCACAACGGATCTTTTTCCAGACTTGGCCAATCGTGTACATCCGCTGAGTCCATTACTTCTTTTGGTAATAAAGAAGAATTTGCGGCTAGTTCCTTATCCATTCTTTTGAGAAACAACGTGCCTTCACCATGGTGATGGACGTTGTGCATGATTTTTGATCTTTTGATGAAAAAAGCCATGTCCGGCACAAGAATGATTTGATTGTTGAAATTATTCTTTAGCAGATCAAACGATACAGCATCGCGGGCGCAAATAGTAAGATGAGGGTGCCTGGACATAACTTCTGCATCTTGCCTCATTAAATCCGGGTTATCATACCAAAAGGTCACGGGCGTTATAATAATGGGATTGTTCGGGTAGCGCTGAATAATGCTTAACCTTTCGTTTTGGATAAACCGCCACAAATCGCCAAAATTGCCGCCGCCTTGAAGTATAATTAATGTATTATTTCGTATCTTCTCATTATCCCTATAATGATATCCTTCATTGAGGCATTTGTGATGTAACGTCTGAAGGAATTGTTTTTCACCTTCCCAGATTAAAATGTCACCCACATTCAAATAATATGGCAGGCCGAGCAAGACATAATCCCTGTCGATTAAATTTCGCAGCTGATCGGCGATCAGCCGCCTTAACTCCAAAGTTTTTTCTTTGCGGGTCATCATCTCTATGCCGAGAATATGGATTTAAGTATTCGAATAATAAGTAATTTTTTAAAAAATCTCGCCATGTTATAAAATTGTTTTTCAACGCGGGTCAGCTCTTTGTTTTCGTCACCAAGTTTCTTTTCCAGAAGGCTTTTCATGTTCGGTGTGAGCCATTCGGACTCATCATCGCAGCGCCTGTTTCGCATTTCCGCAAAGCGAGGTGTTGGGATTGAGGGAATGACGCCCAGCGTCATAAACGCATGGGCATTGTAACAATGTGGTTCCGGACAATGGCAACCGAGAGGAGTGAATTTAATCGGCCGTTCCGTGTCTTCAAAGATATTTTGCAGGAATTCTCCATGATAACATTGCTTTAGTTCGCCCGTCACCAAGTTAAGCACCCCTGACCAAAAACCCGCGTAACAATATTCGTATCGTTTTTCGCCAAAAACCTGCATCTTGAAATTAAACAAATTGGAATTAAACCTACTCCAGATTTTTTCGTAGTCTGCCCTTGTGTATTTGGTTAATAGGGATAGTGATGGATTTTTTTCATTGCGCGCGACAGTTACATGGAAAATAGCCCCGGCCTTCTTTCTGCACAAGGAAATGGCATCATCAATATATGGAATCATTTCGTCTGAGGGAGTTAATTCCAAAGAGATGGAACATCCCGCATTCCGCATCTTTTGAACATTGTCAAAAAAAGTATCAAGAAGGTTTTTTCTTTTTAACTCCAGGTAATGAAAAGAAAATTTAATCAGCAATCTATTGAGAAAATCAGGAGGCAATTTTGCCATTTCCTCGAAACGTTTGGTCATTGTCCCATTGGTTACCACCATGACATAATGACTGTTTTTTAAAATGCTGTAAATGATTTCCGGCATTTCCGGAGGAAGCAGGGTCTCGCCATCGCCGCAAATATTGATCAGGCTGACGCCGCCAAGACGTTTAACCGATAAAGCCCGCCCGATATAATCAGCGCTATAACAAAAAACCGGCAGTTTTTCCCCCCAGCTTTTGTTATGAGTGATATAACAATAGTTACATCGCAGGTTACAGGTCGTAAATGGGATGACGCAATCGATAAAGCGTTTCATAATTTTTCATAGGAATTAGATGAAATGTTGAAAAAATAATAAAAATTTTTCTGGTAACGTTGTGAATGTTTCTGTAACCCGGTGCAACATTCATTCATAAGGGCTTCTGTGGCCATGTCATTACCTTTGTCTACCAGTTATATTCAACTTTTTGTGTCGCAAAATTTATGGCGAGATGTTATTCGTAACGTTTTTCTTCTTAGCAATAAGCAAGCTTTTTACCAGATAGATATCCCTGTAGTTATCTGATTTGATTACAAGTTCATCAACCGCCCGCACGACTCCAGGAAATGAATTGGAATAATCATGAAAACAAAGATAACCGTTCTCTACGATCATATCACTTAGTGCAAATACATCTTTTTTTACACCATCATATGTGTGATCACCGTCAATAAAAGCCATTCGCAAGGGGATCTTATGTAGTTGAGAATAATCGACGGAAGTTCCCTTGAATGGTTCAATGTGCCGTTCAAGCCCTACCTTTTTTATTATGTCTGTAAAGATTTCCAGCGTACTGTCATAAAAGCGATCTCCATAGAAAAAATTCTCTCGTTCCTTGAAAACATTATTTTCAAGATAATAATCAGAACCTCTTATATGATAATATCCGTCTGTTCCCCAGTACCAATCCTCTTTTCTAGGGAACATATCGATGGCATATATACCCTTTTTACCTGAAACAATGGAACCCAAGGCCATGTAGGCTGCAGACCGCCCCAGGTAACTACCTACTTCAACAATAGAGTTGTTGCCAGGTGCGGTCATTGACAATAGAAAAAGTGTAAAACCTTCTAAACAATCCAAAATCCCCGGTATTTTTTCCAAACATCGCATGCAATCGTCTATGTTTACAAATTTAAGATCATTGATGATCGGCAATTCTTCGATTTCTTTATCAAGATATTCTTTTGCGGTTTGTGGTTTTGTTATATCTTGCTGATTAAATTCATGAAAAATATTTTTTAGTATTTTACGTATATTCATATTTTGTCAATTTACTCAGTATGAAGTAGATTTAAAAGTGATGTTATATTGATTAATCACAGGTATCATTGCAACAAAATGAAGTCTATATACAAGTTACATGTTGCAGGTAAAAGTGATCAGGAAACAAGTAAAAAGTTATTATGCCTGTTCGAAGGATATTTCTGCTTGTCGCACAACACTGCCCCAATGCATTAATTCAGATAAAACACGAAACTTACCACACCCTTGAATACGGGCAATTTTTATTCGAGAATCCGCATTCTCGACACTAATTACTAGTGAATACTTCCCCGCATTGAGATCTATTTTACCAAGTTCAATCTTTGCACGATATAAATCCGTTGATATCGCGAAACTTAAGGTGCTAGATTTAGATGTCTCAAAAGCTATTATTGGTTCAAATCCTTGATCCATAATATGGATAAAAAAACGAGTGTTTTTGCATTCCAGATCAAGTATTTTAATGTCACACGTAACGTTTAACTCTTCCCCTTGATGTACTATTGCCTCATCCTCGCTGTCCCATGACTTGTTCTTGGTATGCAACTGAATGTTCTCAATCACGGCGCCGCCGGTTCCTGCCACGGCAGTTTCCGTCGGAAACTGAGAGAGATAGCCGTCAATTCCCTCCGATATTGATAACGTGTCACATTTTAAAAGGCCTTTTTCCATTACCGCGATCCTATTACAAAACTGTGAAACAAACTGCATGGAGTGAGAGACAAATACAACAGCTGCATCGGCCATTAGCTCGCGGACTGAATTCAGACACTTAATTTTAAACCCCATATCTCCAACGGCCAGGACCTCATCCAGAAGTAACACGTCCGGCTGAATAAGAACTGCGGCTACGGCAAAACCTAACCGCACTTGCATTCCCGAACTATAGCTTTGCACGGGCGCGTCAATGAAATCTCGAATTTCCGCAAAGTCTATGATCTCCTCTATTTTTTTATCAATCTGCTTTTTCGAAAGTCCCAGGACGGAAGCGTTCACATAGATATTTTCGCGGCCGGTCAGAATGGGATTAAAGCCCGCGCCTAGCGCGATGAGTGCTCCGACGCGGCCACGCATTTCGATTCGGCCCTTGTCCGGCTTGATCAGACCGTTAAGCATTTTCAGAAGGGTGGTTTTGCCTGCGCCGTTGCGCCCGATCAAGCCCAGGCACTCGCCGCGTCGTAATTCAAAAGAAACATCATCAACAGCCCAAAATTCCTCGGGGCGCAGGCTGTCATATCCGCTGTTTCGTCCTATAACCTCACCGGCGATATCTTTCACGCCATACCATAGCGACTTCTTTAAACTGCGGCAGAATTTCTTGGAGACACCGTTCACACTGATTAATGTATCATCGCTCATTCAACCTCCCATTCGCTCGACGATAATGGGCATTGCCAGACGGTAAAGAAGCCAGCCCGCAAATAAAAGCACTATCGTAACGAGAAAAACGACCAACGCGGGAAATAAATTAGTCGCTGCACCGATGGCCAGCCATTCGCGAGTGGTAACGATGAGAGGACTGACTGGGTTTATTAATGTTAATTGGGCTAGAATACCGGTGGTGGGAGGTGTATAAACCACGGGCGTAAACAGCATCCAGAAAGAAAGCACCATGCTTAGTGCCTGACCTATATCAGTATAAAGCAAGCCGATTGGAGTAAGAAGGATTCCGATCATGAAACCCAAACAAAAAATAGCGAAAACTCCTATCAGAGCTAATGGCGCAGTCATTGGCGGCACAATTCCGTAATAAATAAATATGACAACCAGCAAAACCAAACGGATTATAAAATTAAACAAAACTTCCAGCATTCCGGAAATCAAAATTGCTTCACGTGGAAAGTTGATTTTTGCCAGCATCGTTTTGGCGGCCGTTACAGCTTTGATCGGGCTGTTGATTGCATCTGCAAAAACCTGCCACAGAAGTGTGCCAATCATTACGTAGGCCGGATAGGGAAGGGGCAGGGTGCCAACATTAAGAATGCCACTTCGATTGAGCAAAACGAAAGTGAAGGTACCAACAACTGGTGGTAGGAAAGCCCACAAATAACCGAGAAAACTTTGCCGATAACGGGCACTAAAGTCACGAACGAAAAGTCGCCAAGCAAGCTCACGTGAAGCAAACAAATCGCGTAACATCTCTCGCAGAAGTTTTATGGGGTGTCGAATTGCTGACGCCGGCGTATAAACAGAAATGTGATATCCAGAAGAAGAATCTTTAACAGTCATCATATTTTTCCAATAGATAAAATCAATTTCGTGCTTTTGGATTGATTTTATTAATAGTGCTATATTTGAGTTACCTTAGAATCAGCTCCGCCCCGTCAGTTACAATTTGGATATTGTAACAGTAGGTTCTAAATAGATAAATTAATCTGTAAGGAGAATTTTATGAATTCTCCTGTCGTTCCCACACCAGAAAGTATGGCCGGTTTTCCAATTTTGGTTTAAATACTATAAACTCTTCTCTGGTTAAAACCAGGGAGCGGATTTTGCGCTTAATATAGCGTTCGGTTTTTCTGCTAAGGTCACTCAAATGATATTGGTCAATATTTCCGACCAGCACCAGGTCTACAATTCCGGTGTCTCTGCCCTCCGCGTAATCATCAATAAGGTAAGCTTTTTCCAGGTCACCCAGCCTTCCAAGAATGCTTTCGATAACTTTATCCAGACCCATAACTTTGCTCACCATTGATTTTAATTCAGGAAAAAGAGGATGTTTTTCGTTTGCCGTGTAATAGACGTTGCGACCGTCTTTCTCCGAGGTGAGAAGTTTTGTTTTGGTAAGCTGGTTTAGTTCTTCACGGACAGCGTTTGAGGAAACATGCAGATCTTTCGCAAGCTCCCTGAGGTAAGCCTTTGTCCCAGGGTTGAAAAAAAAGCGCACCAGAAGATTTATCCTTGTTTTTGACGATATAAGCCCTGTAAAAAGATCATCCATTGCTATACCCTTATGAGTAGTTAATCTACTCATAACATAATAAGAATAATTGTCAAGATGTTTCTAATAGGCGTAAATAACTATAATATTTGGTTTAATTATAATATGAATATGAAGCAGGAATTAGAAAACAATAGCTTAAATGATTTTTATGTTGATGTAACTTTTAAATGGTGCTTTGCAGGCGTAACATCAATCCCTTTTTTCGCTTCTATCGTAACGCAGTTGGGCGACTTGTTCAGACACAAGCCCCACCATGAATACTACCACAGACATTGTTATGAGCATGGCTGATGTTGGGCCGTAAGTTCCAGTTACAAACAGGATTCTGAAGAGGCCGTAGCCAACGCCCGCCAGAAACATGATAAGGCTTACAGGCAGAAAAACTCTCATAGGCGAGAAGAGGGTGGCGATTTTTAGAATAATCAACAGGAAGCGGGAGCCGTCACGAAACAGTTTTATCTTACTCTTTCCTACGCGGCGGTTTGCCTTTATTGGCACATACGCAAGGCTGTAACCAGACCGCAGAACGGCCATCGTGATAGTGGTCGGATAGGAAAAAGTGTTCGGCAGTAAAGAAACAAACTGTCGTGCAATACTCGCGTTGATCGCGCGAAATCCGGAAGTTAAATCCTGAATTTTTCTTTTGCAAATGTAGGACGCGAAAAGATTGTATAATCTATTTGCTATATCGCGGTGGATATCAGATTCCGAATATCCTCTACGAGCTCCGACAACCATATCGTAATGGATTATTTCTTTGAGTAACGCGGGAATATTCTCAGGATTGTGTTGGCCGTCTCCATCCATCATTACGAGAATCGACCCTTGCGCCTGACGGATGCCTGTTTTAATTGCGGCGCCGTTGCCGATATTGTAGGGGTGTGAGATTACCCGTGCGCCGGCTTTTTTTGCTCGTAGAGCTGTATTATCTTTTGAACCGTCGTTAATGACCAGTATTTCATAGTTACGCTTTAGCCGATTCATGCTTTCGCGAACACGCTTTATAACATCGGCGATAATTGCTTCTTCGTTGTAGGTTGGTATAAGAATCGTAATATCCGGATTAGTTTTCATTTGCCATCCTAAATATTTCTTCAAATTTATAACTTTTTTAATCTTTAATATCAAGCCCGTTGATAAATAACATTATGTGATGTTTCTAGATGATTATTATAATCATCATAAGTTATGCCTTACTTCATATACCGCATACCCGTTTTCATTATAGATAACCTTCATCGTTTTTTCCATGCGCTGGATTAATACTTTAAGAGCGTCCGCGGAATAATTATCCTTAAGAAACTTATTAAATAAATCCGAGCGGACAAGCAAGTGAGAGTAACCAAATGAAGAGATATGCTCTAGAAAAACCTGCTCATTTGCGGAGGCTGCCATGAGGCCGCGAATAAAATTCATTCCTACGCTTGGATCATCTTCATATATCCTGTCTAGATAATACCCGCGTCTGGCAAGAAAAACCAGACGGATCTTAGAATTTTCCGGCGTGAACTGATTGATAAATTTCATAGCCGGATAACTGCCAACATGACGCGAAATAAAATCATCCCTGGATTCTTTGCCTAAAACATAATTTACGGGTCTGACACGTTGGGTATAATTTTTAATGTAAAAAACATTCTGAATCATAAATAAAATAAAACCGCAAAACAGCATAACGGTTAAAATATATTTCCATTTATTGGACATACTAATTGTCCAGTTAAAGATATTTATTAAGCCCATAACCGTTAGTATTGATAAAATCGGAACAACGGGTAAAATGTAGCGTATTCTAATTTGATCAAGAAAAGTGGCGGCAAGAATAAAGAAAACAGAAAAGACCATGAAAAACAATTTATCGCGAAGAAAAGTTTTTTTCATAAACGCAAAGGGAGGAAGGATAATCAGCAAGGGATTTAATACACCGTCGAAAAACCGGGGATTATTATCCTGTCCTTGGAAGAAATATCTTATAGGAATAAGCAAGGTTTCTAGAAAATTTTCCCCATACATCATTCCCCTCATTTGAAAAATTCCTCTTTGTGATACCCCCGCTAATGTAGAATAAACACCTTCCTGACCAGGGAGGCTGCTAATATTGAAAAAACCTTTGAATAGGGGATAAAGGGGGTTTCCGGTAAGAAACATATTTTTAATTAACCACGGTGAAAATATCAAAAGAGAAATAAGAAAAAATATTAAGCCACACCTGATGGCTTTCCATTGCTCTCCGGTGCTTTTGGAATAAACAAATACAATAGATGCTGATAGGAAAAACCACGCGATCAAAGCGTTATATTTTGTTCCCAAAGCGAGGCCCATGGCTGCGGACGATAGAAAAAGCCACTTGAATTCTTTAAATTCGCCATCCCAATAGCGGATAAAGGCAAGAATGCTGGCAGTTGTAAAAAACACTAAACCAAGGTCAATGTAAGCTTCCGTGGATAAGCGGAAAATCATGGGTGTACTGAGGAAAATAAGAATACCCAAAATACCGGCAAACTCGTTTATTCTATTCTTTAAATATAAATAAATCAGCAATGCCGTTGCTATTCCAAATCCCATATGGATGAATTTCGCTAGATAATCCATCTTGAAATATATAGGAATGAGGTAGAGCAGATTGACATTCATCGGGTAATAAGAAAAACTTGCCCATTTTGTTTCATAGAACCCGCCGTTTGTAAGCCAAAGCTTGGGAATGGCTAAATGATGAATCAGAGCGTCGCGGGATATCGGAGGTGTTAAGTTTAAGATGATTTCAATGACAAGTAAAAATATAATTAATACAGCAATAAGAATTGCCAGCGGATTATAAAATTTATCAATTATATTATTTCCCATATGAAGGCAGAGACCTTTCTGGGCGCAACAGCTTGAATAAGAAAATATTTTGGATTAATCTAAAGGGGATCAAAAAAGTTTACAGCGCCAAAATATTGTTTTTATTCATAGCTTACAGTTGGAAAATATTAACAATATCTATAATTTATGTCAACGCTATTTTGATGGGAAAGATGTTGATGAATGGGGCTTTGGCGAAAAGAGAGTTAAACGTTAATGAAAAAATTGACGTGAAATAGAAAAACATTATCGAGTGTATTAAAGAGATATTTTTTAAAAAATATTTATCCAGTACGAATTATTTAGTATTATCCTGCTTCTATGTAGAAACGAGGAAAAAGTCTGTAATTAAGTATTTTTTAAAGGTATGACACTACGGTCTAAAATATGCACTGTACATGATAAATTGGCGAAAAAAAGCATGACAGAAGAATTCAATCATTGCTATAAAAAAACTGATGCGGATTATACAATCCTAAGAGGCTATAGAATAAAAAGTTTCTATTTCTGCAATTATTTTGATGTTGATTAGATATCGGAATCTCCAAACCAGAGTAAAAAACCAAAATTTTCCCAAAGAATACGAATATCTTAATTGATCCAGAAAAAATGTGTAAAATTAACTAAGTGGTTTAATATATTAATGATTACAGGTTATATCTAAAAATTATTTTTCTCTTGACATTAATACCTTATTGTTTTAATACATTCCTGACTGTTGGTCAGGAAATGACCGATGTTTTAGTAAGGTCGTATTTTTCGGCAATAAAAGGGTGTTTGTGGGGCTCTCAGAGCGAAGAGACAAAGAATAAGACGGCCGCAGAAAGTTAATTCTGGATTCAGCAAGAAAACTCTTTTTCGCAAAAGGATTTAACAGCGTTACTGCTGATGAAATAGTAAAACATTCAGATCAGAGTTGGGCAAAGGTTCTGGTTATCTTTATTTCAATAGCAATTAAGAAATATACGCCCAAAGCTTGTTGAATGATATTAAAAAATTTAATCGGCAGGCCCCTGCGCTTTTTGAAAAACATAAGCCGGCAGAGGATTTGTTATTTGAATTCTGTTGTGCGTATGCTTATTTTTTCACAACGACAGTGAGCTGTTTAGGATCTTTATGACTTACATGCTGAACCCAGATCAAATGAATTTGTCTGATGAACTTAATCATCAGATAATTCAGATAAACAACAAGTCCATCAAAGCTTTTAGCAAAACACTGGAATGGCGCGCGCAAAAAAATGAATTTCCCTCCGGTATAAATTATAAACAAAGCCAATGCTCCACCTGGAGGCTGCTCAACGGCATTATTCCCCTGTACGTTTTTTCCGGTTATCTCGCTAAGCTAAAAGAAAGAATCTTTGATACAATTAAATCGGCATTAGAGATATTCGTTAGAGGCTTGAAATTGGTATGATAAATATTTTAAATAAATAGAAAGGTAGTTGTTATGAGTAATTTACTGGTTAACACAAGAGATCAAGAGTTTGTATTGTTCGAACAACTGGGCATTGATAAATTGTTCGAATCGGAGGCCTTTAAGGATTTTACCAAAGATGATTTGTTGATGATTCTTAAAGAGGCGGAGAAGATGGCGGTAAATGTTATCGCCCCCACGTTTGCCGAAGGAGACAAAGAGGGGTGTAAGTTTAAGGATGGGAAGGTATCGGTTCCCAAATGCTTTCATGAACCATGGAAAAAATACATCGAAGCAGGTTGGCTTGCCGCCACAGAATCTCCGGATGTTGGAGGCCAGGGTCTGCCGCGTGCGATAGGTTACGCCATGGCGGAGCTCATGGGTTCGGCAAATTATTCCTTTGTAATGTATTCTGGTNNAAGTACATGTATAAGATGTACGCCGGAGAATGGGCAGGCACCATGTGCCTTACCGAGCCGAACGCCGGTAGCGACGTGGGCGCCACAAAAACCACGGCGAAACGTCTTCCGGACGGCAAATTTTTAATAACCGGCACGAAATGTTTTATCTCTTCCGGTGATCATGATCTTACACCGAACATCGTTCATCCGGTTCTCGCCCGCATTGAAGGCGATCCTCCGGGGACAAAAGGAATTTCCATTTTTATCGTGCCGAAAGTAAGGGTAAATGATGACGGCTCTTTAGGTGAGGCCAACGACGTCAATACCGGCGGCATTGAACATAAAATGGGAATAAAAGGATCAGCGACGGCAACCCTCAACTTCGGCGAAAACGGTAAGTGCATCGGAGAATTGCTGGGCGGTGAGCGCGAAGGCATGAAAATTATGTTCCAGATGATGAATGAAGCCAGATTGGGGACGGGCATGCAGGGATTGGCCGCGGCTTCGGCGGCTTACGAACATGCTGTTCAGTATTCAAAGGAACGTGTCCAGGGAAATGATATAATGGCGGGGAAAGATCCTAATGCCAAACCGGTAACAATTATCAATCATCCCGATATCCGGCGCAAGCTCATGTGGATGAAATCCCATGTCGAGGGAATGCGTTCCATGTGTTATTTTGTTGGCTATTGCATGGATAAATCGAAGGTCGCTAAGACGGAAGAAGAAAAAGCCAACTGGGAGGGATTCCTTGATTTGATGACCACCGTCGTAAAGGCCTATTGTTCCGATAAGGCTCTTCTGGTCTGCTCCACGGCGATGGATGTTTACGGTGGCTACGGTTACTGCTCTGAGTATCCTGTTGAACAGTATCTAAGAGATGAAAAGATCGCCACCATCTATGAGGGAACAAACGGTATTCAGTCGCTGACGCTGGTGGGCAGAAGCTTGGGACAGAGAAAAGGCATGAACTTGATGAATCTTTTTGGCGAAATTCAGAAAAACATCAAGAAAATGAAAGAGCAGAAAGAACTGGGCAAGCATACCGCCATCTTGGAAGAAGCGTCCAATGCATGTCTGGAGCTGACCATGTTTTTCGTGCAAGCCGGAAAGGCGGGAAACTTCATGCTGCCGATACTCAATGCCTACAAGTTTATGGAAATTTTCGGAGATGTACTGGTCGGACATTTCCTCATAGACGGAGCTGGTGTAGCAGCGGAAAAGCTTGATGCCGTATATAAGGCTAAAAAAGCGGATACGGCGGAAAAACAAAAAGAGCTGAACAAAGCAGATATTGAAGCCGCTTTCTACAGTGGACGGGTTGCATCGGCCAAGTTCTTTGCCGTGGAGAGTTTAACCACCGTAAAAGCAAGGTGCGAAGCAATCAAAATGGATGAAAAATCTCCCCTGGAAATGACGGAAGAGGCTTTTGCCGTTTAATTTGAGTTTTGTGTATTAAAAGAATGACCTGAAACAAAGTTAAGAGCCGTTATTCAGAATCAGATTATTCTGTAACTATTATATTAAGAAAGGCGAAGGAGGAAAATCATGTCGTATGAGATTAAAAAAGTTGGTGTTTTAGGAGCGGGAGTTATGGGTGCAACCATTGCCGCTCATTTTACCAATGCCGGAATCGAATGCTATCTTTTGGATATCATTCCGTTCGAATTGACGGAAGCGGATAAGAAAAAGGGCCTTACCGAACAGAGTCCGGCTTGGCGCAACCGGTTTGCCGAAAGCGGTTTGACTGGAGCGGTTAAATCCAAACCCTCGGCATTTTTAACCAAGAAAAACGCAGCCATGATAAAAACCGGTAACTTTACGGATAATTTGAATTGGCTTGCCGATGCCGACCTCGTAATTGAAGTTGTCGTTGAGAACCTGAAAATCAAGCAGGAACTTTTTGCCAAAGTCGAAAAGATCGTCAAAGACGACTGCATCGTGACTACAAACACTTCGGGAATACCCATTAAGGATGTGTCGGCAAATCTTAGCCCAAAAATAAAAGAGCGCTTTTTGGGAATGCACTTCTTCAACCCGCCGCGCTACATGAAGCTTCTGGAAATTATCCCCGGTGAAAAAACGAAGAAAGACATCGTTGATTTCATGGTGAATTTTTCTGAAAGCGTGCTGGGCAAGGGAGTTGTTGTATGCAAAGACAGGCCGAACTTTATCGGTAACCGTATCGGTAGTTTTGATATGGCCAACGCCGCGCATGTTATGTTCAGCAAAGGCCTTAAAATCGAGGAGCTTGACGCCATTATCAGTAAGCCTTTGGGAAGACCCAGCTCCGCCATTTTCGGCACGATCGATCTGGTAGGATTGGATACTGGTTTCCACGTCAGCAAAAACCTCTATGAAGCAGTGCCCGATGACGAGATGCGAGATTATTTTAAGCCGAATGAACTTACTCTAAAGATGTTAGAGAACAAGTGGCTTGGTAATAAAACAAAACAAGGATACTATAAGAGAACCAAAGACGAAAAAGGCAAAAAACTAAAACTGGTTCTGGATTACAAGACAATGGAATACGTCGTTCCGACGAAACCCGTCTTTGAATCCATAGAAGCGGCGAAGAAAACTCCGGGCGATTTTGCCGCGAAGTTGAAGGTGCTGTTCAACGGCACGGATGTTGCCGCTGAAGTTGTGCGTGAATATCTCTGCCGCAATTTCATTTACGCTGCAAATCGTGTTCCGGAAATCAGCAATACTATCGTCGGCATCGATAACGCCATGAAATGGGGCTACAACCATGCAATGGGGCCCTTTGAAACGTGGGATGCCGTGGGAGTCAAAGAAGCTGTCGAAGTTATGAAAAAACTGAAGATCAAGGTTCCCAAAAAGATCGAAGACATGCTTAGTACCAAGCATAAATCTTTCTATGTAAAGAAGAAAGATGGAATCTATTACTACGACTTCTCCAAAAAGACTTATGTAAAACAGGCGGATAATCCGAAGATCATTCTGCTTCCTTCTTTGAAAGAACGCAAAAAGATCGTGAAGAGCAATCCCGGAGCTACCCTGATTGATATCGGTGATGGCATTGCCTGTCTGGAGTTCCACACCAAGATGAATGCTATCGAAGCAGATCTTACGAACATGCTTAACGAAAGCTGCGACATCGTGGAAAAAGATTTTGCCGGCATGGTCGTCGCCAACCACGCCACTAATTTCTCCGTGGGCGCGAACATTCTCTTTGTTCTTGACGCCGCGCAGAAAAAACAGTGGGATGCTATCGGAAAAGGTATTGAAGATTTGCAAAATGCCAATATGAGAATGAAATACCTTTCCAAGCCGGTAGTTACCGCGCCCGCCGGAATGGCGTTGGGTGGCGGCTGTGAAATGGCTATCCATGGCGCCAAATGCCAGCCTCACTGTGAAACTTATATAGGTCTGGTGGAAGTGGGTGTCGGCCTTATTCCCGCTGGCGGTGGCGTGAAAGAATTGATGGTGCGTTGCACGGAAGGAATTCCGGAAGGCGCCGTGGAAGACGGCATGAATCTGCAGCAAATCTATATCAAGATTTTTCAAAACATTGCTATGGCTAAAGTGTCCACAAGCGCCGCCGAGGGCATGGAATTGGGTTACATTCGTAAAACCGAAGGAATCAGCCTGAGCCGCGATCAGCACATCTGGGATGCAAAGCAGGTTGCCCTTGGTCTGGCTAAATTCTATAGAAAACCCAGGCCGGTGATGATTCCCGTCATGGGCGAAAATTTCCGGGGCCTGATTGACGCCGCCCTTTATGGCATGAAGCACGGCAACTACGTTTCCGATTACGACGTGCATGTGTCCAGAAAGGTCGCTTACATAATGTCCGGCGGTGATTGTCCCGAAGGCACATGGGTAACCGAGCAGGAAATTCTTGATCTGGAGAAAGAAGCGTTTATAAGTCTTCTAGGCGAAGCGAAAACTCATGAGCGAATCATCCATATGCTCAATACGGGGAAACCGCTGCGTAATTAGAAAGAGTTTTTTATAAGGCGGTCAATACAATGTTTTTTTTGCATTGGCCGCCACTTGAAAAGAGAAAAACAATAGACATATTTTAAAGGAGGAAAATCATGCGAGAAGCTGTAATTGTAGAATCCGTGAGAAGCCCCGGAGGAAGATATAAAAGAGGCGGATTGTCTCAAACCCGGGCTGATGAATATGGAATTCAGGTAGTGAAAGGCTTAATGGCCAGATTACCAAATGTAAAGCCGGAAGAGATAGATGATATAATCGTCGGTTGTTCATTCCCGGAACTGGAACAAGGAATGAATATAGCCAGAATCATCGCCGTAGGCTCTGACCTGCCGATTTCTGTTTCGGGAATGACGGTTAACCGTTTTTGTTCATCGGGTATTCAGGCCATTGCTGACGCGACAGCGAAAATTCGTGCCGGTTGGTCGGATATAATTATTGCTGGTGGTTGTGAAACGATGTCTCACATTCCCATGGGTGGTTCTGCTCAGCGACCGATGCCCGACTATCCGTGGGATAAACCTTATCCTTATGTTTCCATGGGGATAACGGCGGAGAACGTGGCAGCAAATTATAATGTTACGCGGGAAGATCAGGATAAATTTGGGCTGGAGAGCAATCGCCGGGCTCATGAAGCTATTCAGGCGGGAAAATTCAAGGATGAAATAATACCGATCAAGGCCTATAAATACAAAGTAAAAAATGGCAAAAGAGTTCGGGAAACCGTTACTTTTGACATGGATGACGGCGTGAGATGGCCGGCGAAATTGGAAGATATGGCCAAGTTAAAATCTCCTTTTAAAGCGGGAGGAACATGCACGGCCGCCAATTCTTCACAGATGACGGACGGCGCCGCTTTTTCCATGCTGATGAGCGCGGAAAAAGCACAGCAGTTGGGATTGAAGCCCTTGGCGAAATTGGCTTACTACGCCGTAGCCGGCTGCAAACCGGAAGAAATGGGCGTCGGCCCGGCGGTAGCGATACCCAAAGTGTTGAAACTGGCCGGTATGACCACCAACGACATCGAGCTTTTCGAAATCAATGAAGCTTTTGCTTCGCAGGCCATTTATAGTTGCCGAAAGATCGGTATTGAAGAAAGATACTGGAAGGGTGATATCAATCCTAATGGCGGCGCAATCGCTTTGGGGCATCCGCTGGGTTGCACCGGCGCTAAACTGACCGCGCAGCTTCTACATGAGATGAAACGCCGCGGCGCGAAGCGGGGTATTGTTTCAATGTGTATCGGCGGCGGCATGGGCGCAGC
>DHGA01000084.1:9451-12620 GCA_002402545.1 Syntrophaceae bacterium UBA4810 | reverse complement strand
TTGGGCGACATGCGAATCCATTCCAGTTCGCGCTCAAGTGTTTTTACTCTTTCCGTTTCTGATTTTTCTTCGTTCTTCAGACGGTTTTGCTTTTGCTCCAGCCATGAAGAATAATTTCCCTGCCAGGGAATTCCCTGGCCGCGGTCGAGCTCCAGAATCCAGCCCGCGACATTATCCAGAAAATAACGGTCATGCGTCACGGCGATAATTGTTCCCTCGTATTTCTGCAGGTGATGTTCCAGCCAGGCGACGGATTCAGCATCCAGGTGATTGGTTGGTTCATCCAGAAGAAGAATGCTGGGTTTTTGCAGCAAAAGGCGGCACAGAGCCACGCGACGTTTTTCACCGCCGGAGAGAACTTTTATGGATGTATCGCCGGGCGGGCAGCGCAGGGCGTCCATCGCCATATCCAGGCGCGAATCGATATCCCAGGCATCGAGCGCGTCAAGTTTTTCCTGAACCGTGGCCTGCCTTTCACAAAGCTTGGTCATTTCGTCATCAGACATCGGTTCGGAAAATTTTTCATTGATCGCGTTGTATTCGTGGACGAGGTCAATTGTGGATTGCACGGCTTCTTCCACAATTTGCTTTACTGTTTTTGTTTCATCAAGGCGAGGTTCCTGCTCCAGATAACCGACGGTATAGCCGGGAGATAGAATGGTTTTGCCCAAAAAATCCGTATCTACTCCGGACAATATTTTTAAAAGTGAACTTTTGCCGGAACCGTTGAGGCCGATAACGCCTATTTTCGCGCCGTAAAAATAAGAAAGATAAATGTCTTTAAGGACAGGTTTTTTTTCGTAGATTTTGCTTACTCCAATCATGGAGTAAATTACTTTGTTGCCTTCATTGGCCATGGAATTGCTATCTCCGGTAAATGTTAAATATAGGGGAAAATGTTTTGAATGATAATATTGAAATTATCCTGAATTTTATCTTTGCCCGTTACTATGCCCATGTGTCCCGGAAAAACGAATTCCAGATCAATTTGAGAAAGAGAGGTAATGCTTTTTTTGAGCAGAGCGCCGTTGCCGCCGGGAAAATCAGTGCGCCCCACGTTTTCCTGAAACATTACATCGCCGCAAAAAAGCGCTTTTTGTTCAGGCCAATAAAGAGCGATGGAACCGGGAGAGTGGCCGGGTGCCAGAATAATTTTAAATATCTGATTACCGAGAGAAATACTGCCTTCTTCCAGGGGAAAATTTATATGCATTTGCGGCACAGTTATCCCGAATAAGCCGTATAATTCTGAGCCGATACCTTTTAGGAACTCCAGCTCTTTGGTGTGCAGGCCGATTTTTATTGTTTCCGGGTCAAACAGCTCGGAACCCTGAAAGTGGTCGGGATGAGAGTGCGTGTTAATGACGTAACGGATGTCTTCTTTTTTAATACCGTCGGCGGCCATTTGTTTTAATAAATCAGGCACGTAGCGGGTCAGCCCCGGGTCGATTAACGTTTGAACTTCTCCGCCTATGTAGAAGCTGTTGCAGTTGTTGTCGAAATAGTTTGTCCATTCGTAAACGTAAATATCGTTTTTAAATTTCATTGTTCGTCCTTCGCGTCTGACTTGGGCGGAACAAAAATCCACATCAGAATATAAATCAGCAATCCTGTGGCATAGAAAATTAAAAGCAAAACAAAGATCAAACGCCATGTCCAGGAAGGAATGGGAGTATGTTCACCCAGCCCGCCGCAAACGCCCCCAATCCAGTAATCGCTGCTGGAACGTGTAAATGTCTGTAACCAGTTTTTCTCTGCCATTTCTTAAGCGCCTTTCATTTATTTATCGGGGAAAAGTTTTGTGAGCGGCAAATCCGCCGAACGGTGGGTGATGCTATTTATAAGACCATCCTTATCGATTAAAATAAATGTAGGAACGCCGACGATGTTATACTGATCGGCAACATCTTCGTTTTCGTCAAGAAGCACGCGGTAAGGCAATGAATTGGTTTGAACAAAGCGACCGACGCGCTTGGATGATTCGCCAATATTAATATAGGCTATTTCCAGTCCCTTCGGCGTGTAGGTTTTAAAAATATTTTTCATGGCGGGAATCTCGGTACGGCAGGCGGGGCACCAGGTAGCTCCAAAAAACAATAAAACTGGTTTGCCGGAATTTTTTGTTAGCCGGAAAGTTTTGCCTTTTAAATCTTTCAGCGTAAAATCAGGAGCTTTCATTGTTTCCGCTTTGAATGGCGCGTTAGGTATAAGCTGTCCGAAAGAAAAGGCGGAAATCCCAAAAATTAAAATAGTTAAAGTTACCCCCAATGTAATTACTTTATTTTTCATTAATCCCCTCATCGTTTTTTTAATATGCCAAAGTTCCCGCAATATACAGGAAATATTCGCCCGCGCCAATCAGAATAAATCCGAAGATGTAATTTATTTTTTCCATCCAGTTTCCTGATTTGGGCAGGGAAGTTATAAGCCCGGTAAATGTTCCGACAATAATCAGCAATGTCCCCATTCCAAAAGAAAAAATAAAAAGAAGAGCAATGCCCATCCACACATTGGTCTGAAGCGCCACGTAACCCAAAATTACGCCGAGGATCGGCGCGGTGCAGGGCCCGATAACAAAACCGGAGGCGGCGCCCAGCAAAAAACTACCGACAAAACCCTTTTTAACACTTCCGGTTGCTTTCATCAGTTTTTGAGGCACAGGAAGAGAAATTTTGAAAACACCCAGCATCGCCAGCCCCATTATAATAAACACGTTAGCCATCAGAAAATAGGTAAGTGGAGTGGTTTGCATCTGCCCGAATATCTTTCCGGAAAGAGCGGCCAGCGCGCCCAAAATAGAGTAGGTGACAGCGAGACCAAAAACATAAAATAGCGAAAGAACAAAACCGCGCATTTTTGATGAAGCGGCGCGCGCTCCGATAAAGCCGACGGTAACCGGAATAAGCGGATATGTGCAGGGAGTAAAGCTGATGACAACCCCGCCGATATAAGCGGCCAGAAACGCCAAAAGCAGCGATCCCTGCAGATACGTGTTAAAATTACTCAGTAAATTCTCTATCATTTTGTTTTTTAGCTGCCGTAATGAAGTTCAAAGAGGATAAGAAAAATGTCGGTTGCCGTCAAGTTAAATCCTTATGTTAGCGGGGATTATAGATAGTTTGAAAAAAATGATTTTATTGGCGCTATAAAAATGGTGCCGAAGCCGGGA
>DHGA01000084.1:995-9415 GCA_002402545.1 Syntrophaceae bacterium UBA4810 | reverse complement strand
TTCTTGTCAAGATAAAATGAGCTTGAAATTAATATCCAAAATGCTATGTTTCCGTGCTAATTACTATTAAAAACGGTAGAGGGTAATGATTGTATTTAACGGCATAGAAGCAGTAACCAGCGATTTTCGCGGAGCGTTTGTCACGGTCGGCAACTTTGACGGCGTGCATTTGAGCCATCAGTATATATGCCGCAAACTTTCGGCGGAGGCAAAACAGGCTGGGGCAAAGTCTATTGTGATTACTTTTAATCCTCACCCTAAAATGATTCTCCATCCGGACATCCGCCCTTTTTATTTGATAACAACCATTGAGGAAAGGCTGAAACTGATTGAAGAATGCTCGATTGACGCGGTGGCGGTAATTCCTTTTACCAAAGAGTATTCCCGCACAAGCGCCCAGCAGTTTGTCGAAAAAGATATGGTGGGAAAGCTGGAAATTAAAAAAATTATTATCGGGCACGATTATACGTTTGGCCATGGCAAAAGCGGCACAAGTGATTATCTCATTGCCGCGGGGCGCGAGCATAATTTTGCCGTCGAGGTTGTTGACGCGTTTAAAGTGGGCGATGATATTGTCAGCAGCACGCTGATCAGAAATTTGCTTCTTGCCGGAAACGTTAAAAAGGCGAGCGCTTTATTGGGAAGATGGTATAATGTGGCCGGAGTGGTGGAAAAAGGCCATGGACGCGGTGTTGAGCTGGGTTTTCCTACCGCCAATTTGAGGGCGCAAAAAGAACTAATTCCCGCCGCGGGTATTTACGCGGTGTATGCTTTCCGGCAGGGGAAGCGTTACCAGGCGGCCGTGAACATCGGCGTAAAGCCTACATTCGCGGATTATGTTTCCACGTTTGAAGTTTTTCTGCTAGATTTTTCCGGAGAATTATTGGGGGAGACAATTGACGTTCATTTTGTGGAGAAGTTGCGGGATATCGTCAAATTTGACGGTCCCGAAAGCTTGAAGAAGCAAATCGCCGCTGATGTTGAAAAAACAAGAACATTATTGTTATAAGAAAATATAATAATTTAAATTGAGAGAATACGGAGGTTTAAAAACAATGTTAAAAATTGCTATTGTCGGCGCTACCGGGATAGTGGGCCAACAGGCGATTGTGAGCCTGATCGGGCATCCCTGGTTTAAAATAGAAAAGCTCGTTGCTTCAGAGCGCTCGGCGGGAAAAAAATATATTGACGCGCTGAAAGATGCCAACGGTTCTTCGCGCTGGTGGTGCACAGAGGAATTGCCATCGGATATCGCCAACATGAATGTTGAAGAAGCCGCTTCTTTCGACGCGACATCCGTGGACATTATTTTTTCGACTATGGACGCTTCCGCGGCAAAAGAGCTGGAACCGAAATACGCGAAAACAACTCCGGTCATCAGCACCGCTTCCGCGTTTCGTTATGAAGACGACACTCCCATTCTGGTAGGCGGAGTTAACATGGATCACGCGGCGCTTCTGGCCGTGCAGCAGAAAAACCGCGGCTGGAAAGGTTTTGTTTCGCCAAAGTCTAATTGCACTATTGCCGGACTTGTTGTTTCTCTCAAACCGATACAGGATGCCTTTGGCGTGAGACAGGTTATTATGGTTTCTCAGCAGGCGATGTCCGGCGCGGGAAGAACCCCCGGCCTTTCGGCAATGGATATGACCGAAAATATTGTGCCTTACATTCCGGGCGAAGAACCGAAAGCAGAAAGTGAACCGCAGAAAATTTTGGGCAAATTCACCGGCAAGACAATTCAAAACGCGGCTTTTGGCATTACCGCCACCTGTACCCGCGTGCCGGTATTGGATGGCCATATGGTTTGCGCTTTTGTGCAGACAGAAAAAAAATGTTCGCCCGAAGACGTGAAAAAAGTCATGACCGAATACGGGCGTGATTTTGCCGAACTGCATTTGCCGAGCTCGCCCGCGCATCTGATTGATGTCACGGATGACCCTTTCCGTCCACAGCCTAGAGTCGACCGCGACAAAGGCGGAGGTATGACCGTAACCGTAGGCCGTATCCGCAAAGATCCGATTATGGAAAACGGCATCAAATACGTGTGTCTCGCCCACAATACTAAACTTGGCGCGGCAAAGGGCGCGCTGCAGACAGCGGAATACCTGGTGAAAAATTATCTGAAATTGGTTTAAAATCTGTAAGTGTCGTAAATAGGCCGCGGTTTTTTATAAGCCGCGGCCTTATATTTCATGAAACGCCTGATCAAATCTATCGGAAGTAAATCATTTGAATATGGATGTGTTGGACAGAAAATTTTATGAGCGTAACACCCGTTATGTTGCCCGCGCGCTTTTAGGAAAAAAGCTTGTGCGCAAAATAGGGCGTGGTGTAACGCTTGCCGGGATGATTGTGGAAACAGAGGCTTACTGCGGGCAGGAAGACAGCGCCTGCCACGCGCATCGCGGCCAGACGGCGCGAAACGCGGTTATGTTCGGAGCACCCGGCCATGCTTATGTCTATTTCACCTATGGCATGCACTACATGCTCAATCTGGTCACGGAGAAAGAAGGCAATCCCTGCGCCGTGCTCATTCGCGCGATTATGCCGCTTGACGGAATAAAAGAAATGGAAGCGCGCCGCAAATTAAAAGGAGCGCGTCTTGCGGATGGCCCGGCAAAGCTTTGCCAGGCATTGGCAATAGACAAATCCTTGAATGGTTGGGACGTGACCAGAGGCGCTAAATTGTGGCTGGAGGATTTCAAAAAAATCAGCGCTAAATCAATCTTAGCCAGTCCCCGCATCGGCATCAACTACGCGAAAGAAGAACACCGAAACGCGCTATGGCGTTATTGTGTTTTGTCTGAAAAAATTAAATAAGAAAAAATATGAAGGTGTTAAGCTATTTTAATCAGCAATATGCCGATGATAATGCACGCTATGGAAAATATTTTTTGCGTGGAATGTTGTTCCTTTAAAAACATTATTCCCAATATCGCACCAAAGACCACCGATAATTCTCTGGCCGCGACAACATAACTTACCTGAGTCATCTGAAAAACAAAAAGAATTATCAGGTATGTTCCAATAGAACCAAGTCCAATTATTAACGAATACTTCTTCATCTCCTTAAATGCGACTGATAATTCAATTTTTCTATTGATCAGTATGTAAGGAGCTAAAAAGATGGTTGTCAATGATGTTAGCCCAAATATATAAGCCAATGGGTGTAGTATCCCTACTCCAAGTTTATCAGTGATGGAATAACTGATAATTAATACCGCCACGATTACAGAAAAAAATATTCCACGTTTCTGGCGTGTATTTATAAATCCTAGTAATAAAACTCCGAAGCTTATCAGTGAAATACCTGCTACTCCAAATAAGGATATCTTTTCCTGAAGCAAGAGGCAGGCTGCTATCGCCGTGCCCGCGATGGCGTTTCCTCGTGCGATCGGATATACCATAGAAATATCTCCATGCTCGTATGCTTTGGCTAAAAAAAAGAAGTAGAAAGCGTGAATGGTTCCTGTAGCCAAGACAAACGGCAGGGCTTTGAAGACAAATATATCTTTGTGTGAAAGTAAAAATAGAAAAGGAATGAGAACGAAGGTTGCTATTAGTAGACCTATCCAGATTACGCTAAGATTGCCCGATGCTTTTTTAGCGGTAAAATTCCAAAGGGCGTGAAGAACAGCGGCAAGAATAATTAACAGGAAAGCCAGAAGTGGCATTATTTATTTAGACCTTATTTGTTTTTGAGGGAATCGCTTCAAAAGAAAAACTATGTTTCAATCTCCTCTTTTTTATAGAGTTCCAAAAACAATCTCCAGCTTGCGAGGAAAAGTGACGCGATAACCGGCCCCAGAACAAAACCGGAAATGCCGAAAACAGCGATGCCACCCAACATGGAAAGAAATATTAAAAGGGTATGCATTTGAATGTCATGACCCACAAGAACCGGTCTTAACAGATTATCCACGGTGCTGATTACCAAGGAGCCAAACAGAAGTACTGTCATTCCCTGCCATATATATCCCTGAAATAGCATGATTATACCAGCGGGTGCCCAAATTAATGAACAGCCAACAACGGGGATAACGGCTAGGCCAAACATTAAAACTCCCCAGATAAGAGCATTGTCGATCCCGGTAATATAAAAAAGCAGTCCACCCAGTAAGCCCTGAAGGCCTCCTATAACAAACGTTATTTTTAAAGTAGATTTGGCCGTAGTCAGAAAAAGATGTATGAACGTGTCCATATGATATTTATTGACGGGTATGTAATGAGTGATTGTGTTAATGAACTTTTCTCCGTCACGCAAAAAGAAAAATAAAGAATAAAACATAACCATAAATTGAATAATAAGAATTATCGTGTTTTGTGTAATTTCGGAAAGGTTTTGGAAAATAAATTGAGAGAAAGTTTTTAACATCTCCGCTGATTTAGTGACGAGAAATTCATGATCAATATCCAGGCGCGCGAAAATCGGGTAATTATTCAAATAGTTTATTATCGCCGTGAGATTATCCATCCACCTGCTTTTTTCCGAATCAACAGCCTTGTATAGTTCCATGAATTCATTAATCAGCAGGCTAAGAAGAAAAGAAAGGGGCAAAACAAGACAAACGAATACCGTAGCCAGCGTAATACCCGCGCTCAGGTTTATATATTTAAGCTTTTTTATGAGCAACTTATTCAGTGGAGAGAATATGCCGGCAATTAAAACAGCCCAGAAAATAGCAAAGAAAAAAACTTTCAGGAGATAGCCGAAAAAGATCGTAATTATTCCCAAAAGCACGAAAAAAATCACGTTCTGAAAGCTGGCAAAAGGTTTATCGTTCATCAGGGTTCACTCCGCCGGTGTTTATTTTGTGTGCCTTTATCGCATTTTTGATGTTTCATATCAAGTGCAGCTTTTTTATTTCATTAAACAGGCAAGCGGTTGAAACAACAGAGATTAGCTCAAGACGAACAATGGGCAGCAAGGCAATGCCTGGACAACAACTTGATTTTGCTTAGGGTATCCGATTTCAGGTAAAAAGGCGATTGACAATTGGCTTAATATGGATAATTTAAAGAAAATCTTGAAGCAGTATTCGCGCTGCGTGATAAGGAGGAAATTAATGCTTACAGTTACGGACAAGGCGGCAGAAGTTATCAAAGACTTTCTCAAAGATAAAGACGCGTCGATGGCCATAAGAATTACTTTATCCATCGGCTGATCTGGCCCCGCATTGGGCATGGCTCTGGATGAGCCAAAAGATGATGATCAGGTTTTTGAAGAAAAAGGAACGAAGTATGTCATGGAAAAAACAATTTACGATCAGGCCAAGCCGATCAATGTTGATTTTGTTGAGTCACCCAGAGGGTCCGGTTTTCAATTAACCTCAAACCTTGCGCAGCCCGCGGGCGACGGCTGCGGTTCCTGCAGTTGTTAATCAGAGGGGGGAGATTTTTCTCCCCCTTTTTATTTAAAAATGACGAACAGCCAGAAAAAATTAGAACAAGCGGAAAGCTATCTAAAAGAAAATCAATACACCCAGGCGATCAGTCTCCTGCGGGAAATCCATGAGGCCTGCCCCGAAGAAGAATCGGCATTGCTGATGCTGGCGTGGGCATATTACGACAGCGGCGATATAGCGCGGGCGTTGGATTGTTTTCATAATCTTTTTGAAATAGAATTAAAAAGAAAAGTATTCACGGGTTTTGCCTATGATGAACTTGTGCGCATTTATAAGCAGGAAAAGAAGTATTATGATCTGGTGAAAATTTGTGAAAAAGCGGTAGCCGCCCAAGATCAAGATAAATATCTTCTAGCCGAACTGGGAAACGCATACCTTCAAGCCGGACGGGCACAAGAGGCCTGCGCCGTTTATGAAAAAATGATTAAGATGGAAGAGGATGATGCCGAGCTTTATTGCTTGTGGGGACAAGCTTTATTTGCCGCTGGTTTGGTCGCCGAAAGCGAAGATGCGTATGCCCGATGCGTTCAAATAGAGCCGGAACAGGAAAGTCATTATTATTTTAAATTGGCAACCTTATTTCAACAGGCGCGAAAAGATAACGAGGCCGTGAGGGTAATAAAAAAATGTATCGCGATTAATCAGGATAATCCTTTGTATCATTGTTTTTATGGAGATTGCCTGATTAGCTTGGGGCGCATAGAAGAAGCTTGCGGTGTTTACAGCCAGGCTGTGCAGTGTGGCGGTGGTACAGGGGCGGCGGTTTATTATAACCGTTTGGGTAATTCATTGATGAAAGCCGGATATTTTGCAGAAGCGGCTGAATATTTCCGCAAGGCATTGGATAAAGAAAGCAACGAAATTTATTATAACGGATTAATATCCGCTTGCCGGGCGATGGGCAAAGAAAACGAGGCGCAAAAAATTATCCATGAATTGGGTAAGATAAAGAAAGTTTAAAATTTGCCGAATTTGCGGATGGTTTCTTTAAAAAGAAAATAAAAATCTTTGTTGTCAGAAATTTCCTTTTTTAAAATTATACCGGCTTCGGAAGCCTCCTTTTTATTGAGAATCAGGTTAACGCTTTTGTTAAAGGCGCGCATGTTGTCCATTGTCGGATAAATCTCGCTTAGCAATACGACAAAAGTCTGCCGCCGTACAGGCATTATCGAATCTTCTATATAGCTGAGAACGTAATTTACTTCCCAAACATCAGTGTCAAAATTTTCATCAATGATTATAATATCGAATATGTGAAAACGCATGTACCTGAGCGCTTCTTTAAAAGTTGTCGGGGTTACCACGTCATAATCTAAATCAATGAGTGATTTGCTCAGGATATCGCAAGCGGCTTTATCCTGGACGCAAATCATGGCCGTATCTTTATCCGGGCTGAGATAACCGAAAGGCCTTCCGGAATAATCTATTCCTTCGGAAGGTGTGCTCTGGGCTGATGTGTTTTCTTCGCTCATATTAATCTCCTGTCATATATGGTAAGCGTGGTTGAGGTTTTTTAATCATGTTTTCCATGGATCTGCTTTGCCTTTTCCGTATTGGATATCCACTTCCAATTTATGCAAATCTGTTGTTTTCTCTCCGCGCGCGCTCTTAATCGCGTCAATACCTCTGCCGACATTAGACTTGTTTGAAGCGTACGCGCGGGCTGTATCTTCGGTTATTAATCCTTTTTCGAAAAGATCAACAATGTAGCTGTCAAAAGTGACCATGCCGAAGGCTTTACCCTGTTGGATGATGTCAAAAAATGTTTTTCCTTCGGATTCGCCGTGCAGGATAATATCACGGACGCGCAGACTCGTGCCCATTGCTTCAAAGGCGGCTATTCTCCCGCCGCCGACTTTTGGCATCAGCCTTTGGCAGACAATCCAGCGCAGAGAATCGGCTAGGCGCGTGCGGATCTGATTTTCTTCATCTATCGCGAACATACCTAGAATACGGTTAACGGTTTGCCCGGCATCAATAGTATGCAGGGTGCTTAAAACAAGATGGCCGGTTTCGGCGGCGGTTAACGCGATTTCCACGGATTCCCTGTCACGCATTTCGCCGACCAGAATTACTTTAGGCGCCTGCCTGAGCGCCGCGCGCAAACCGTTGGCAAAGGTATCGAAGTCTTTACCCAGTTCGCGCTGATTTATGGTGGCTTTCTTTTGCGAGTGCGTGTATTCAACGGGGTCTTCCAAGGTTATGACATGCAAAGACTTGTTTTCATTGACTTCATTAATAACCGCGGCAAGAGAAGTAGTTTTACCGGTACCGGTTGCGCCGGTTATGAGAACGATGCCGTTTTTTTCCGCTGATATTCGGTAAAACGCGTCGGGCAGGCCAAGCTCGGCACAGGAAGGTATCTTTGATTCCAGTTTTCTTAAAACGATGGAATAATGGCCAAGCTGCGAAAAAATATTTACACGAAAACGGGCAACGCCGGGCAACTCGTAAGACAAATCGCAGGAGCCTTCCCTGATCAGGGTTTCTATCAGACGTTGGTCCTGGCTCATCAAATTGAGCGCGAATATTTCCGTTTGAAATGGAGTTAACTTGTCAAAGGGAGGATCAAGTTCCACCGGCACTAACTGGCCTGCCGCTTCCACCTGAAAGGGTTTATCCACGGTTAGAACCAGGTCGGAAATGTTCACGTTGGATTCCAGCATTCTGGTCAGGATATGGTCTATTTCCGGCTTTCTCATAAGCTTTCCTCGCTTTGATTTATGCTTCGGTAAAATCCGTCGGCGCGTATTTTAAGAACTGGCGGAATCTGGTTTTCTCATTGCATTTCATATAAGCCTCATCGGCGCTTATCCATCCGCGGTTGTAAAGATCCATAATTCCGTCGTCCATTAGCTGCATGCCGTATTTTCTTCCCGTTTGAATGGTGGACGGAATCTGGAAAGTTTTCGCTTCGCGAACCAGATTGCGCACGGCAGGAGTGGCGATTAATATTTCCAGCGCCACACAGCGTCCTTTTAAGTCGATTCTTTTAAATAGAATCTGCGAAATGAT
>DHGA01000084.1:0-961 GCA_002402545.1 Syntrophaceae bacterium UBA4810 | reverse complement strand
GTGGCAAAGACAAGATGGCCGGTGGAAGCAGCTTCCAGCGCCAACGACATTGTTTCCAGATCACGCATTTCGCCGACCATAATAATATCCGGATCTTCACGCAGCGCTCCGCGCAATGCCGCGGCGAAACTTTGAGTGTGAACACCAACTTCCCGCTGATTGACAATGCATCCAGAGGTTTCATGCACGAATTCTATGGGGTCTTCAATGGTAATAACGTGATCTTTGCGCAAGCGGTTGGCCTCGTCAATTATAGCGGCGAGTGTTGTTGATTTACCGCATCCCGTGGGGCCGGTAACCAAAACCAGTCCGCGCGGCAGTGTGGCCAGTTTGGCCACTACCGAAGGAAGACCAAGATCGTCGCATGTAGCAATCTTATTAGGAATTTCGCGAAAGACTGCACCGACCCCATATTTTTGCTGAAAGTAATTGGCTCGGTAACGCGCTAACGAAGGCACTTCATAGGCAAAATCGATATCGCCGGTTTCTTCAAACTGTTTTATTTTGTGTTCTGGCGTTATCTCGTAGAGAAGGACCTTTAAATCCTCATTTGTTAATTTATCGTATTTTATTCGCTCAATCTCGCCGCGGATTCTGATGGCCGGCTGTTGGCCGGCTACAAGGTGGAGGTCGGATGCTCCCTGGTCGTGCATCAGATGAAAAAAAGCGTCAATTTTCGCCATTAATATTTTCTCCTTGGGAATATGAAATTATGCTTCATCACTTATTGTATCATTAAGGAAGCCGGTAAAATAAAATTAAATCCGCGGATCACAGTATTGTCGCCTTTAATATGTTCAATGTTGAATATTTATGTAAGAGTATAGAGAAAACTCGGTTATTTTGTCAAGGCAAGAAAAAGTCAACAATGTCTTGACACTAAGACAGACAATAATATATGCTCGCCAACGTTTTTACCGGATAATCACTCAAAGGTTGGGGATGTAGCTCAGCTGGGAGA
>DHGA01000045.1 GCA_002402545.1 Syntrophaceae bacterium UBA4810 | reverse complement strand
TGAATGCTTTTGTCAGTGCCGATTTTTTGCAGGGCGCGGTGATCGAAGACAGCCCGCTGGTGAAAAGAGAAACATCTCTCATGGGCGGTGTCAGCATCGCCTGGGTATTTTTCCAATCGAAGGACATGGTTACCGTCGATTATTAGAAGGTTACGGACAGGTGATTTAAGGAGCGAAAATGTTCATTATCACGCGCTGGCTGATTATCACGGCGGCGATATTGCTGGCCTCCTGGCTAGTGCCCGGCATCACAGTGGAATCTTTTTGGACGGCGATTTTTGCCGCGGCCATTCTGGGCTTAATCAATACGTTCATCAAGCCGGTGCTGATTATTCTCACCCTGCCTTTAAATATTTTGACGCTGGGAATTTTTACTTTCTTCCTCAACGCTTTTCTGCTGAAGCTTGTTGCCTACCTGATTCGCGGCTTCGAGGTTAAGGGCTTTGTGGCCGCTTTTCTGGGCGCGCTGATTATCAGCGTTGTCAGCTGGCTGGCGAATAAGTTTATCGTTCGACACAAAAGAGAAAACGCGCCCAAGCCGGAGTATATCGACATGGAAAAAGGAGATGACGGCAAATGGCGCCAGCCGTAGAGATGAATCTCACTCCGGCAATGAAGCAGTATGTGGAAATCAAGCAGAGATATCCCGACTGCATCTTGCTTTATCGCATGGGCGATTTTTATGAATTGTTTTTTGAAGACGCCCAAATTGCCGCTCCCGTTCTGGAAATAACCCTCACCTCGCGCAACAAAGGAAAAGAAGACAGCGTGCCGCTTTGCGGTTTTCCGTATCACGCCGTCGCGGGCTATATTGCCAAGCTGGTGGAAAAGGGGTTTAAGGTGGCGATCTGCGAGCAGGTGGAGGATCCGAAGCTCGCCAAAGGAATTGTCAAAAGGGAAGTAATCAGGGTGATTACCCCCGGGCTTGTTCTCGATGAAGAAAATCTGTCCGCGTCAGAAAACAATTATCTGGCCTGCGTCTTTGCCGATAAAAGCAACTACGGACTGGCCTTTTTGGACATCTCCACGGGTGAATTTCAGGTAAGCGAATTTTCCGACCGAGACGCGCTGCTTCTGGCCTGCACGGGTCTCGAATTCAAAGAAATGATCCTGCCTTTAACTTTTCCCGACAAGCTTTTGGTGGAAGGGCTCAAGGGGCAAATGCCTTCCGGTACAGTTAATAATTTGGCAGACGAATATTTCGCGGTGCAAGCTCCTATGTTAATTCTGGAGGAAAATTTTACAACAGAGGCGCTGATTGAGGCAGACATCAGGGACAGGCAGGTAGCGGCGGTAGCCGCCGCGGCCATTTTACGCTACGTGCAGGAAACGCAGAAAATCCGTCCGGGGCACATAACGAGCCTCAGGTGGTATAGCCCACAGCATTATCTGGTGCTTGATGATACCGCTAGGCGCAATCTGGAGTTGTTTGTCACGATTCAGGATAATGCCAAGACTGGTGCTCTTTTTTCTCTGCTCAATGAAACGCTGACGCCCATGGGCGCGCGCCGCCTGCGCTGGTGGCTAAACTATCCATTAGCTGACGCGCAAAAAATTCGCTGGCGCCTGGGCGCGGTGGCCGAGATTAAAGAAAATTATATCGTACGGGTAAACCTGCGCAAAACGCTTACGAAAATTTACGATTTGGAGCGGCTGGCCGGTCGTGTGGCGCTGAAGCTGGCCACGCCCCGTGATTTAATTGCCCTTAAAACTTCTCTGGAAAACATTCCGGAAATTAAAAAAATGCTGAGCGACTTTACCGTGCCCATGCTTCAGGAACTGCGCGCCGAACTTAAAGAGATGCCGGAAGTGGTGGACTTGATCAGACGGGCAATCACGGAAAATCCTCCGCCGCGCACGCAAGAGGGTGGGTTTATTGCTGCCGGTTACGATGAGGAACTGGACAAGCTAAGATCCATCAGTCGTGACGGTAAAAAATGGATTGCCGCGCTGGAAAACACCGAGCGGCAGAAAACCGGCATTAATTCTTTGAAGGTCGGGTTCAACAACGTCTTTGGTTACTATATTGAAGTTACCAAAACCAACGCGCACCTGGTTCCTGATTCCTACATCAGAAAACAGACTTTGGTTAACGCGGAACGCTATATCAATCAGGAATTGAAGGAATTCGAGCAGACCGTGCTCAATGCCGAAGAAAAAATAAATCAGCGTGAGCAGGAATTGTTTGTCACGCTGCGCGATACAGTAGGCGGTCATATCAGCGATATTCAGAAAAATTCATTTGTGCTAGCCGAACTCGACGCGCTTTGCGCGCTGGCCGAGGTCGCCGAGAAATACCGCTACGTCTGTCCGGAAATCAGCGATGACGATGTCATTGAAATCAAGGACGGACGCCATCCGGTGGTAGAGGCATCGCTGAAAAAAGAAGGCTTTGTGCCCAACGACACGCTTTTGGATTTGCGGGAAAATAAGCTGCTGATTATCACAGGCCCGAACATGGCGGGAAAATCAACTTATATTAGGCAGGTCGCGCTGATTGTGTTGATGGCGCAAATGGGAAGTTTTGTTCCGGCTAATCGTGCGAAAATCGGCGTGGTGGATAAAATCTTCACGCGCATCGGCGCCTCCGACAGCCTGGTCAAAGGCCAGAGTACATTTATGGTGGAGATGACGGAAACCGCGCAAATTCTGAAAAACGCCACGTCGCGCTCGCTGGTGATCATCGATGAAGTGGGCCGGGGGACTTCAACTTTTGACGGCTTGAGCATCGCCTGGGCGGTGGCCGAATATATCCACGATTTGCACCAGACGGGAGTGCGCTCCTTATTTGCCACGCACTACCATCAGCTGACGGATCTGGTCGCGACAAAAACCGGCGCGAAAAATTACAACATCGCCATAAAAGAGTGGGGCGACAAAATTATTTTTCTGCGCAAGATTATGGAAGGCGGCACCAGCCGCAGTTACGGCATAGAGGTGGCGCGCATCGCCGGCGTGCCGCAGGAAGTCATCAAACGCGCCAAAGAAATCCTGCATAATCTGGAAAAAGGCGAGTTTGACGAAATCGGCATGCCCCGGATAGCGCGTGGCGTGGCGGGCGCTAAAGTAACCAATCCGCAGTTGAATTTGTTTGTAGAAAAAGAAGACGAGGTTATAGCGGAATTGAGAAATATCGATATTTCCTCATTATCGCCGCTAGAGGCGCTCAACAAGATAAACGAGCTGAAAAATAAAATAAAAGATTAGCAGTTTTATTTATTTTTTAGTTTTATCCCGAGATTTTCCGCCCAATCATTAATTTTCTGCCAGTCGCGCAGGTCCCCTTCGGGCGTGCCAATAAAATATTTAATGATAAATGCATCGATGAAATTGAGGCGGGAATAATCCAGCTTCCCTGTAAAAAATCCTGCATCCACAAAAGAAAGTTCGTCCTGCAGGGGCATGATATACGAAGCGGCTTTCGCGCGGTTTTGTTCGCTGTCTTCCCGCAAAATCATGCAGACGATAAAACAGGCCACGGGAATTTTTCTCAGCTCTTCCTTGTTGGTTTTGGCGAAATCCGTGACTTCCGGCAATACCGCGCCGCGCCGGATGGCGCTGCCCAAAATAACGGCCTGATAATCTTTCAGGTTCGCTGCGTTTTTCACCGGTTTCACATCAACAGCGGCTCCGCCTGAGGCCAGTATTTTGCCTATGGCCTGGGCAACTTCGATGGTGGATCCGGCACGCGTGGCGTACACAACCAATATCTTGAATGTCGAATTCTGCGTGCTGTAAGAGGATTCCGGCAATTCCATATCTGCCGCGGCGCGCGCAGCCGCGGGCAGCAGTAATAGTACCGCGGAAAAAGAAATCAGAAAAAGTAGTGGCAACAAATAGTTGTTGCGGCAATTTTTGACGGCAGTATCTTTTTGCGACAAAGCGTTTTTCATAGGAAGAAATTATAAACTATTTTTGCCCAAAAGTAAAAGAACGGGAGAGCAGAAGCTCTCCCGTTCGCGGAAAGGAGGTAGGGCTATACAGAAGGGTTTCAATTAGTAACGCATTCCAGGGCCTCTCATGCCGCCGCGCGGGCCAAAACCGGATTTTTTGCCCCATCCGTAGGCGGCTATTTTTTCTTTCTGCTCGGCGGTTAAAACCTTGTTCACTTCCAGGCGAAACGCGGTTTGTTTATCTTCCAGCTGATCGCGCAGCACTCTTGCTTCTTTTTGTTTGGCCTCGATTTTTTTCTTATCAGGATCAGTCTGTGACCAGAGCCTACTCAATTCCAATCTTTTATCTTCCATTTTTTCCCTGATCGGTTTTATATCTTTCTGATAAGCCAAGTGCATCGCTTCGATTTTGGTTTTTTGTTCATCGGTAAGATCCAATCTGCTCATTGCGGGCTGACTGCAATAGCTGCGGCTTGTAGCGTCAGGGTTTCCATATCGCGGTTTTTGGCTTTTTCCTTCACGCGGGCCAAAGGCAAAAGAAGGCGCGACCAAAAGCAGGCCCAGACCGATTGCCATTACTGTTAACATTAATTTTTTCATAATCATTCTCCTTTTAAACGGTTTTTTATTGTAGTTTACATGGTTTATAGCAAGCGGTATGCCATTATCGCTATTGTTTTGTAAGTAATTGTAATAATGATATTTATTAAAATATAAATTGAATTAATTTCACACTTATGGGTAATATGTAGCCATCTAAAATATCCATGTGGATAACATTTATCCGCAAATAAATTGAATACCATTGGCAATGATTAAAGGCAGAAAAAAAATCCGTTTTGATATTTCTCTCTGGGTGGCCATCAGCGCTGTTGCCGTTTTGATTGTTATTACCACCGTTATGGCGATGGCGCAGTTAGAGCGGCAGAAAGCAAAGGCCGTGGAGATTTTTGTGGAAAAAGGCGCGACACTAATCCGGTCATTCGAGGCGGGATTGCGAGACGCTGCTGATGAAAAAAGCCGCGTTTTTAACATGCAAAAATTGCTTATCGCCACGGCCCAGCAGCCGGACATTGATTATATAATTATTACCGATAAGAAAGGAAGTATCATCGCGGACAGCGACCCCTCGATGGTTGGACAGAAATACGGTTTGGATATCGATATTATGCAAATAACTCAAATAAGAGAAAGCAGATGGCGGCAGAGCGCCAATCCGCAGGGAGCTGATACTTTTGAAGTGTACCGCGGTTTGTTTCCTTTTTATTCGGCGGGTAAGGAAAAGTCAAAAAAGCAGCCGGAAAATCTGATGGTCTATGTCGGCTTTAACATGGAGAAGATTGAAAAAGCCGCCGTTGTTGATACACGCAACACGATTATCAGGATAATCGTTCTTTTGCTTGTCGGTTCTTTGGCTATAGTTTCTCTTTTTCTGGTGCAGGCCTATCGTCTAACACGCAGCACGCTTTCCCGCATGCAGGCATTTTCCGAAACTTTGGTGAAGAATATGCCTATCGGCCTTATTGCTTTTGATGACGTGGGGAAAATAATCAGCTGTAATGAAAAAGCGAGGGAGATGCTTAATTGTTCTTCCGCCGATATCTCAGGTGGAAAGGAAACAAATATTTTGCCTGCTCCTCTGAAATCTTTGTTGGCTGAGTTACCTGAAAAAGGCGGGCTAATGGAGCGCGATATTGATATCGATGCTCCCGGCGATAAAAAACAAAAATGGGAAGCTGTTGGAGCGGGATTGATTGATGAAGACACTTCTGCCGGTAAGATTCTGCTTATGCGAGATGTCACGCAAATCCGCGAAATGGAAAAAGAAGTGGCGCGAAGCCGGCATCTCACGTCCATCAGTTCACTTGCCGCCGGCGTGGCGCATGAAATCAGAAATCCGCTCAGTTCCATCAAGGGATTTGCTATTTATTTAAAAGAGAGATTGCAGTCCGACAGCGAAGACAAAAAAACGGCGGACATTATCGTTGACGAAGTGGAAAGATTAAACCGCGTTATTACGCAGCTCATTGAATTTGCCCGGCCAATAGAATTAAAGAAGGAGAAAACACGCGTTTCAGATTTGGTTGACCACGCGCTGAAGTTAATCGAAACCGAAGCGCGAAAAAACAATATTAAAATAAAAGTTGCTCCGGAGAACAATGAACTTTTTGCGGAAGTTGATCCGGACAAAGTAAAGCAGGTTTTGCTAAACATCTTTTTAAACGCTCTGGCGGCAATGAAAAATGGCGGCAGTCTCGATATAAATATTTTCGAGGAAAAGGAAAACCTTCAAGTAGCGGTTAAAGATACGGGAACAGGTATCGGGGAGAATGATCTGCCGCGGATTTACGATCCTTATTTTACCTCTAAACCGGCAGGAACCGGTTTAGGGCTGGCGGTAGTACAAAAAATAATGGAAGCTCATGGCGGAAAAATATCTGTGGAAAGCGCCGAAGGAAAAGGGACAAAAGTATCTTTATGTTTCCCGCGTTAAACACAAAGTAAAATTATGAGGTGCAGCGATGAAGGTTGAACAGGCAATTTTGGTTGTGGATGATGATTCCGCACACCGGACAATGCTTAAAAAACTGCTGGGCGGTTGGGGCTATAAAATATCTGACGCGGACGACGGATCTGTCGCGATCGAAATGGTCAAACAAAAATCTTTAGACCTGATATTAATGGATATTCGCATGCTCAATGTTTCCGGTATTGAAGCTTTGGAACAAATCAAAATAATCAATCCGGAAATTCCGGTAATTATCATGACGGCATATGCTTCGGTGGAAACAGCGGTGAGCGCCCTGAAAAAAGGAGCCTATGATTATCTGACCAAGCCGCTGGATTTTGACGAGCTGAAAATTACGATCGAACGCGCCACCGAGCACAATCGGCTGAAAAAGGAAAACGAATATTTAAAAATCAGACTGGGCGAGCAGTTTGACCGGCAAAACCTGATTGGTCAGAGCAAAGAGATGGCCAAGCTTCTGGAAACGGTGGCTCAGGTTGCTCCCACGGAAGCCACGGTTTTGATTGCGGGTGAGTCCGGAACGGGCAAAGAAATGATTGCCAACGCGATTCATTATAACTCTCTGCGCAAAAGCGCCCCTTTTATAAAAATTAACTGCGCGGCGCTGACGGAAACACTGCTGGAATCGGAGCTTTTCGGGCATGAAAAAGGCGCGTTCACCGGCGCGGAGCGAAGGCGCGAAGGAAAATTCCTTCAGGCGCACGGCGGCAGCCTGTTTCTTGATGAAGTAAGCGAAATGTCCAAATCGATGCAGGTGAAGCTTTTGCGCGTATTGCAGGAGAGGGAAGTAACACGAGTGGGCGGTTCTGATCTTATTAAAGTTGACGTGCGCGTGATTGCCGCTTCCAACAAGGATTTGAAAGAAGAAATCCAGAAAGGAAATTTCCGCGAGGATTTGTTTTACCGGCTTAACGTTGTTTCTCTGCAGGTGCCGCCGCTGCGGGACAGAAAAGAGGATATTCCCATACTGGCGCAGCATTTTCTGAAACATTTTTCCGAACGCAATAATAAGAGCATTCAGGGATACACTCCGCGCGCGATGCAAAAAATTATGGCGTATAGCTGGCCGGGAAATATTCGTGAATTAATGAATGCTGTGGAAAGGGCGGTAGTTCTGGCGCGCACGGATTTACTTGATGCCGCAGAAATTGCGCTGATTATGGAAGAAAGCTTTTCTTCCGTGGGCGCAGTTGAATCTGATCAACCGCCGCAAAATCTGTCTTTGGAAGATGTGGAGAAAAAAAGCATCCTTGACGCGCTTGCCACCTGCGGCGGAAATAAAAGCGAAGCCGCGCGCCGCCTGGGAATAACCCGCAAAACATTGCGCGCCAAGTTGCAGAAGTATCAGGCGGAAGAATAATCTTCGCCATTGCTAAATATTTTTAGCAAGCCAATCGCCTATTTCGCTCGTGGACATGCCCATCTTGCCCGCGTCAAGACTTTTTAGTTTTCCGCTTTCCAGAAGCTTTATTACTGCCACTTCCACTCTTTTTCCTGCTTTGTCTTCTCCCAGTGTTTCCAGCATCATACCTCCCGCGCAGATAGCGGCCAGCGGATTAATCACGTTTTGTCCCGTGTATTTGGGGGCGGAGCCGCCGATCGGCTCAAACATGGAAACGCCTTCCGGGTTGATATTGCCGCCCGCGGCAATGCCCATACCACCCTGAATCATCGCGCCCAAATCGGTGATAATATCACCGAACATATTGTCGGTAACGATAACATCGAACCATTCCGGATTTTTTATCATCCACATGCAGGTGGCATCCACATGCGCGTAATCTGTTTTGATGTCCGGATAATCTTTGGCTACTTCATAAAATGCGCGCTCCCAAAGATCAAAGCCATAGGTCAGAACATTGGTCTTGCCGCACAGCGTCAGTTTTTTGGCCTTGTCGCGTTTCCGCGCGTATTTAAATGCGTAGCGAAGACAGCGCTCCACTCCTTTTCGGGTGTTTATTGATTCCTGGGTGGCGACTTCATCAGGCGTGCCTTTTTTCAAGACTCCGCCCGCGCCGGTATAGAGTCCTTCCGTGTTTTCCCGCACCACGACAAAATCGATATCTTTGGGACCTTTGTCTTTGAGCGGACAGGGGACGTTGGGGTAGAGTTTTACGGGGCGCAGATTTATATATTGGTCGAGTTCAAAACGCAGGCGCAAAAGCAACCCTTTTTCCAGAATTCCCGGTTTGACATCGGGATGGCCGATAGCGCCCAGATAAATAGCGTTAAATTTTTTTAGTTCTTCCAGAACGGAATCAGGAAGAATCTCACCTGTTTTTTTATAGCGTTCGCCGCCCAGGTCGTAATGGACTAAATCGTATTTTAAAGATTCTGTCCCCGCGACGGCCTTAACAACTTTTAATCCTTCGGCAATAACTTCAGGCCCCGTTCCGTCTCCGGGGATAACGGCTATTTTATATGATTTTGCTGTGCTCACAAAAACCTCCTGTCAATTATTTATGTGAAAAATAAAGAAAACCGCGCCAGAGGCGCGAAGAGTGGACTTTATTAACGCAATGAACTTCTGAAGTCAACGTCAAAAGACAAAACCATTAACTTTGATAAGTTTGAAGATTGGAATTATTTTTGAAGAAAAATATGAACACCCTAAAATATTATATATAAATATCGCAATATTATAACGGTCAGTAGTTATCGGTAAACCATCAATCTACCTTAATGTTTGCATGAAAACGCAAAGAATGTTAATCAATAAAGCCGGAAGATTTATGTCAAGAGGCACATCGTGTTTCGTTGGAATAATAAAGAAATTTATAAGGATTGCGGAGGCGAATATGGGAGAAGGAATTAACGATTACACGAAAAACATCGTTGATTTGCGGCGTCACATGTGGATGGCCGGCGTGGAAGTGGAATTAAGGCGCCTGATCTGGCAGATTGCCGTGGTCGGAAAATATATCTCGGCGAAAATTCATGAAGCCAACCGCAAGCTGGCCGGTTCTAAAAATATATACGGGGAAGATCAGTTATCCCTGGACCGCGCCACTGACGAAATAATGAAAAACCAGCTTCAGTATTCCGGTTTTGTGAGGGAGTACGCGTCAGAAGAACTCAGAGAAATCACCAAAATAGGCTCTGGTAAAGAAAAATATATTGTAACTGCCGATCCGCTGGATGGGTCATCGCTGGTGGATACTAATCTTGCTATCGGCACGATTATCGGCATTCATAAAGAATCCATTCTGGATACAGGCAGAAACACGATGGTGGCGGCGCTTTATATCACTTACGGTCCGTTAATCACGATGATGTATTCCGCGGGTAATGGCGCGCACGAGTTTGTTCTTAACCGCGAAGGAGAATACGTGATGGCGCAGGATAATATTAAGATGAAAGAAAAAGGCTCGATTTTTTCACCCGGCGGATTGCGCCGCGACTGGGTGCCTGGGCATCAGAAGTTTATCGAGCATCTGGAAAAAGAAGGATACAAACTGCGCTACAGCGGCGGTTTCGTTCCCGATATAAATCAGTTGCTGATAAAGAGAGGCGGTATCTTTACTTATCCGGCACTGCAGAAATCTCAGCGGGGAAAATTAAGGCTTTTATTTGAATTACAGCCCATGGCATTTATCGTCGAACAGGCGGGTGGTATGGCCACAAACGGCAAGGAGGACATTCTTTCCTTAAAAGTAGAAAACATCAATGATTGTTCACCTGTTTACATCGGCAGCCGCGCGGAAGTAGAATTGGCGAAACAATTTCTGACTTGATTGTTTATTTTTTTCATCTTGAATTAATCCGCGGCGGATAGCAGCGCGCCGAAAAACAGGACTACATGCTATGATTTATGAAAGTAACCCGGCCAAAATTACAGACAGATTTTATTGTCTGGGGCCGTCTGCCGTTCCGTCATATTTGCTGGATGGCGAGCACCCAATAATTTTTGACGCGGGAATCTATGTTTTCGGCGAGCATTACCGGCAGGAAATTATAAAACTGACGGGAGAGAGGAGACCGGAGTATCTTTTTTTGAGCCACGCGCATTTTGACCACTGTGGTTCGGCGGGGTATCTCAAAAGAGTAATGCCCGGTCTAAAAGTTTGTGCTTCACGGGAAGCAAGCGAAATAATAAAAAAGCCGTCGGCAATTAAGCTGATAAAAAAACTAAACACAATCGCGTCGGACGGGAAAGTTTATTTTGAACCTTTTTCTGTCGAGAGGGTGCTGGAAGACGGCGAGATAGTGAAGGTAGCGCAAAACCTCCATGTGGAAATAATAAAGACTCCCGGCCACACGCGGGATATGCTGAGCTTTTATATACCCCAGCAGAAAATATTGATTCCATCTGAATCAATTGGCGTGCCGGGTTTGGGAGAATACATTTTCAGCGAATTTTTGACAGATTATCATATATATCTGGATTCACTGAAGAAATTGGCCGGTTATGATGTGGAAACTCTGGTGCTCGCGCACGGTTACTATTATACGGGAGATGACGCCAGAAACTATATGCCGCGCGCGATTGAATATACAAAAAGATTTCGCGAAAAAATAGAGAATTTGCTGAAGTCGCATGGCACCGATTATGAAAAGATGGCCTCTATTATAAAAGAAGAAGAATACGACCCAATCCCCGGCGAAAAACAGCCGCGGGAAGCGTATTTGATTAATCTGAACGCGAAAATTAAGGCGATTGAAAAGATTTTAAATTAGTAATCATTAACAGGTTAACATCTAAGGAGTAGTTATGATTTTTGAAAATAAAGACCAGTTAAAAGAAAAATGCGCGAAAATAATAGAAGTGGATGGCCAGGATATCAGCATATTAGATGAGTCAAAACTACGAAAAAAGCTGATTGATGATTTGATTTACACAAAAGTGTTCAGCGCGGATAAAGCGGCACAGGAGGCGGCCTGTTGGATTATTCGCCGCGCCGCGCGCGCTTTGGGGATTTATTCGGCTTCCATCCAATCTCTTTATGAGGCAATGGGGCGCAAAGAAGTTTCTGGTTTTTCCGTGCCCGCGATTAATATCCGGATGATCACCTACGATACGGCGCAAGCCATATTTCGCGCGGCGATGAAAGCGAAAGCGGGGCCGGTAATTTTTGAAATTGCGCGCTCGGAAATAGATTACACTTTGCAGAGACCTTCAGAATATATGTGCGCCATAAAAGCCGCCGCGATAAAAACCGGTTATCAGGGGCCGGTATTTGTGCAAGGTGACCATTTTCAGATCAACGCGAAGAAATACGCCGCTGATGCGACTAAAGAAACACAAACCGTGAAAAATTTAATCTGGGAGGCGATTGACGCCGGTTTTTATAATATAGATATTGATACCTCCACGCTGGTTGATTTATCCAAAGCGACAATCAAAGAACAGCAGGAAACAAATTACAGGCTGGCCGCGGAGCTAACCACCATGATCAGGGATTTGGAGCCGGAAGGGATTACTGTTTCCGTAGGCGGTGAAATCGGCGAAGTGGGCGGCAAAAACAGCACGGTGGAAGAACTGGGAGCTTTTATGGAAGGCTATCTGGAAACGCTGAAAGAACATGGGCCCTCGCTTAAGGGCATAAGCAAAATAAGCGTGCAGACGGGAACAACACACGGTGGAGTTCCCCTGGCTGACGGTACGGTGGCAAAAGTAAAAATCGATTTTGATGTATTGCGGAAATTGTCAGATGTCGCGCGCGCGAAATATGGATTGGCGGGCGCCGTGCAGCATGGCGCTTCCACACTGCCGGATGAAGCTTTTGACAGATTTCCCGCGGTGGAAACGGCAGAAGTTCATTTAGCCACCGGTTTTCAGAATATGGTTTACGACAGCGCTGTGTTCCCCGATGATTTGCGCGAAAAGATGTATCAATATCTTAAAACCAATTTCCAGGGCGAGTGGAAAGAAAAAGACACAGAAGAACAGTTCATCTACAAAACACGCAAAAAAGGCTTCGGGCCTTTTAAGCTGGAGCTGTGGCATCTTCCCGCGAAAACGCGTGATAAAATGGGCGCGGAGCTGGAAAAGCAATTTTCTTTTTTGTTTGACAAGCTGAAGATCACGGGAAAGCAGGATGTGGTTAAAAAATACATCAGCGCGGTTGAAGTGCCTCTGGAATTACCCGCGGCTTTTAAAAGTTAGAATTAAAAAGCCCTTACCATCATTCCAGCGAAGAGACTGTGACAATCATCTTATTTGTCATTGCGAATCCCGACTTGTCGGGATGTAGCAATCTAAATGTATTTATGGACTTATGAGATTGTTTCCCGAGCAGGAACTCCGGCGAATGCCGGATGCTCCGGGCAAGCTGCTCATTATATTCACTCGCAAAGACGTTGCAACACAGTAATCAATTCCCATTGAGCCAGCTGACAATGTATTCCAGATTATTTTCTTTTGGGGCATCTGTTATTACTTCCCATTTTCCCGGCAGCGTCAATTCACGCGCTGTAATTTCAAAGTGGCTCATCGCTATTCCCAGATCGATATCCTGCAAATGCGAGATGCCCAGCATTTTGTATTGGCGCGAGCGCTCGACAAAGAAATGAAAAACATTATTTTTCGAATCATATAAAACCCGCCACGGCTGTTTGTTGGAAGCAGAAGGCGCGAGGCGTAAATTCTCCAGCGCTTCACGGTATCTGCCAGCGGAATTTTCGGGCAGGATATGGGAAAAATCATCGATAAAGAAAATATTGCTCCACGACTTTCGCTGATCTGACCCGGCGAAGCGGCGCATAATTTTTTCGGTGAGCGTCTTTTCGTCAGCAGGATATCCTACGGGTGTTATCGTGGGCATAAGCTCGCCTTTTTGCAAACCGGCGGCGCGAGCAAAAGCGCCGGACTGAAATGTGCCTCCCAGCCAGCAGGTTCCCAGTCCCAGAGCCGTCACCTTAAGAATTACCGTCTCCATGCAATAGCCGTAATCTTCCATGGCCATCGGGCCGGGGCTGATAATTCCCGCCAGAAAATTACGCGCGCCTTTGATCACGCCGTAAGTGCCCATTTTTTTCCAGTCGTCAGGTGTGATAAAGTCCAGGCTGAGCAGTTTGAAATTCGTTTTGTTGCCGAAAGGCCCTTCGTGTGTCGCGCTGAGTATTGATTGAAGTTTTTTCCGGATATTTTCTTCTATCGGTTTGTCTGAATATGTTCGGCAGGATACGCGTTTTTTTATAGCATTGCTCAGTGTCTGCATAAGTTAATCCTTCCTAAAAAATATTGTTGGCAAATGTGTTCAGTAGAGGTAATATTACTATAAATCAGTACATCGCGCAAAAATAGTTTGATTCGAAGGAGAAAGTAATGAAACTGGCCGGCGTCAAAGAAATGCGGTTTATGGATCGCTACTGTATCGAAACTTTGGGTATTGCTGAAGAAATACTCATGGAAAACGCCGCAATAGCCTCGGTGTCTTTAATGCGGGATGAAACCGGTATCAGCGACAAAAAATTTGTTATTTTCTGCGGCACGGGAAATAACGGCGGCGATGGCCTGGCTCTGGCAAGGCTTATTCATTCCGGCGGCGATCAGGCAAAAGTATTTTTGCTGGGAGACAAAGCAAAATTTAAAGGTGCGGCCCGCACCAACATGGCCATATTGGAAAAACTGCCCGTGGAAGTGTGTACGCTTCAAAGCGCGGTCCAGGCAAAAAAAGATGTAGCGCACTGTAATTTGATTATTGACGCGATATTCGGGACGGGGTTGGACCGTCCGGTCACGGGACTGGCCGCGGATGTAATCGCGCTCATAAATAAAAGCAAAAAGAAAGTTTTATCTTTGGATGTTCCTTCCGGTGTCCACGGCGATACCGGCGAGATTTTGGGCGTGGCGGTAAAAGCCGATTACACCGTAACTTTCGGTTTGCCGAAAATCGGCAACATGCTTTATCCGGGATTTGATCTCTGCGGCAAACTCTACATTACGCACATTTCGTTTCCGCTTTCACTCACGGACAATAAAGATCTTAAAATTGCCACCAATGATTATGTGCCTCTGCCCAAGCGTTCTGCTCAGGCTCATAAGGGCTCAGTAGGCGATGTTTTGTTTATTGCGGGAGCCGCCAGCTATTACGGCGCGCCTTACTTTGCGGCCATGTCCTCTATGAAATCCGGCGGCGGTTACGCGCGCCTTGCCGCGCCAAAATCCATGATCGGCAAACTCGCTATGAAAGGCCGCGAGGTTGTTTACCTGCCGCAGGAAGAAACCGCCGCAAAGAGCATTGCTCTCAAAAATAAAAAGAAATTGCTGGAAGCAGCGGCGAAAGTGGACATGGTGGTAATCGGTCCCGGCTTGTCTTTGGATGAAGAAACGATGCAATTAGTCAGGGAATTGAGTGCGGAAATCAAGAAACCTCTGCTCATCGATGGCGACGGGCTTTCGGCAATTGCGGCAGACATCAGCATTTTACAAAACAGAAAAGCGGCAACGATTCTCACGCCGCATACAGGAGAAATGGCAAGATTGATCAATAAATCCACGGTTGAAATTGATAAAAATAAAATCGCCGTTTTGCAGGAAGCGGCAAAAAATTTGAATAGCATTATCGTCTTAAAAGGGGCGCATTCTTTGATTGGCTATCCGGATGGCAATGTTTTTGTTAATTTAACCGGCAACGCGGGCATGGCCACCGCAGGCGCAGGCGACGTGCTTACCGGCTGTATCGCGGCGATGTACGGATTAGGATTAAAGCCGCCAGAGGCGACACGTAAAGGCGTGTTTATCCATGGATTGGCCGGCGACTTGGCAGCCGCTAAAAAGGGAATGGACGGAATCACAGCACGCGATATTATGGAATATCTGCCTCTTGCGTTAAAAAAAGACCGTGCGGGTGAAGTAGAGAATAAATATTATTCTCCACTGGTAATTTTATAGGAGCAATCAAGTTTGTGGGTCTAAAGGTTAAAATTTAAATCTTTAAGGGGGGGCCAAATGAGAAATTATATTAACATATTGTTTTGCGTCATTCTTTTGATCTCCGGCTGCGCCACAAGCCAGACAACTGGAGATACAAGCGCCTCGTCAGGAGGCAAAGGTGAATACAAGGGCATTTCATACATAAGCGGCGGCATTGGTTTGGACGAGCGCGAAAGGCTAACCAGCATTGGCAAAAACTATAGCATGAAACTTGTGTTCGCGGTTAAAAGAAGGGAATACCTGGCCGATGTCCGTGTAAAAATTATGGATAACAGCGGAAAAAAGGTTCTTGACGCAGTTTCCGAGGGCCCCTGGTTTTATGCCGATCTGCCAACGGGAAAATTCACAGTCAGCGCGTCTCTATCCGGCAGAGAAAAACAAAGCACCGCAAATATCGTTAAGGGAAAGTCACAAACCACCCTTCGCTTTTATTGGGATTAATGAAGAAAGACAAAACAGGTGAATTATTTTGCTTTGCTGATGATTTTGTAGAGACGAAAAATAAGGCTCATAATTGTAAGGTGTATTTCCTGCAGACAAGACAAGCTTGTTATCCCTTTTTATAATAGATTTAATTCCTAGTTATGTAAAACGTCAATAAAAAAGCTTGGTTATGTATGTAAGGAGCATAAGATGAATACAAATAAAGAAAACTTTAAGCTCTGGTTTTGTAATGTTATTGAATCTCTTTATGGCAACAAAAATGCGGGATTTTCAATCCTAATGCTTACCTTTCCATTATTGGAACGATATCTGCGCTCAAAAAGTAATACACCAGAAAATTCTGTTTTAGGTCCTCCTTTCTACGATGAACTCGTGAAATTATTTCCGGTACTAAAAGACAATGTTGACAATATTACTGCAAAAAATTTTTGGCAAGTTTATAGAAATGGAATACTGCATCAAGCGACATTGTCGCAGCGAGATAATAAAGGCATAAAGATGCCAGATGGATGGCTGAGTGGCGAGAAAAAAGATATTGAAATTGATCAAGGTGCATTTTGGGTTAATCCTGTTGAGTTTACAAGGCGCGTTATTGATATTATTGATAAAGATTTTTCAAATTTTGAGGCGCCCGGTTCTTCTAGTCATCCACTGGCAATAGAGCAATCATCCTCTGACGGATTTTATGGTACCTCTGGATCTGGAACAAGGATGCCATCTTCTATCATAAATCAATGTCCACAATTTCATAAACAGAAGCCCAAGCCTTAATTGACTCTAAGTGGTTATGGGCTTGTAGCTGAAATCAACGCTTTCTCGCTATAAATTATGTGTTTCTTGAAATAATATAATCTGCAACTGCTAAAAGCTGATTTATTTCTGTGCTTTCGGGGAAAAGACTGAGCATTGCCTTGGCATCGGTGATATATTTTTCCGCGCATTTAAGAGCGTAATCAATACCGCCGTGTTTCTGAATAAAAATTAAAATTTCCTTCAGGGATTTTTGAGAAAGTTTCTTGCGCGACACCTTTTCTTTAATTAGCTTTCTCTCCGCCGGTTTTGCTTTTTTCAACGCGTAAATGAGCGGCAGGGTCATTTTGCCTTCTTCCAGATCCTTGCCGATGGATTTGCCGAAATCTTTTTCTTTGGCCATGTAATCCAGAGTGTCATCCGTCATCTGAAAAGCCATGCCGATATTATGGCCAAAATGCGCCAGCGTGGTAACTTTATCCTGAGAGGCGCCTGCCAGAATGGCACCGGATGAACAGGCGGCGGAAATCAATACCGCCGTTTTCTTATGAATAATTGTCAGATATTCTTCTTCGGTAAGATTAACATCGCCGCATTTCATGAGCTGAAATACTTCGCCCTCAGACATGACATTGGTCACATCCGACATCATCTTCAATATCTGCATGTTCCCGATTTCCGTCATCAGGGTGAATGACTTGGAATAAAGAAAATCACCTACCAGAACGCTGGCCGCGTTGCCCCAGATGTTGTTGGCGGAAGTCTTGCCGCGGCGCATAATCGCCTGGTCAATTACATCATCGTGCAGAAGCGTGGCGGTATGGATAAATTCCATAACGGCGGCCATGGGAAAGCGGTTTTTTCCTTTGTAGCCGCAAAGCGCCGCGCTGATTAATAACAGCAACGGACGGAATCTTTTGCCGCCGCTGCCGATCAGATGGCGTGAAACCTCGGGAATAAGTTTTACATCGGAAGTTATATATCGGCTGAGATATTTTTCCACCTGTTGCAGGTCTTTTTGATAAGCGGAAAAAACTTTCTGAATCTGCATGATTTATTCTTACTTTCTAATTGGTCATTCCGGACCCCGATCCGGAATCCAGTACTATAGAAACTGGATACCGGTTTTCACCGGTATGACGATTATCTGAGTTTTAACGAGTATATCGAAAAAAACTATATTGTAAGAAGCGCTTAATTGTCAAACTTGTTTTTGACTATATAATTTTGCCAAAAAGATCATAATCATCAGCGTCAATGACTTTGCATTTTACGATAGAACCAATTTTTGCGTTTGCGCCTTTAAGGTAAGTAATTCCGTCGATTTCCGGCGCCTGCCTGTTGCATCTGCCCGCAAAATCAAAATCAGGCCTATCGCTTTTTTCTTCGATCAGCACTTCCTGCAGAGAGCCAATCAAGCATTGATTGATAGAGTGTGAAATAACAGCCTGCTCGCTCATGATTAAATCGCGCCGCCGCTCTTTTTCTTTTTTGGATATCTGTGATTTTATTTTCGCCGCGGCAGTTCCTTCTTCGCGCGAATATGTAAAAACACCAAGGTGGTCAAATTTTGTTTCGCGCACGAAATCCAGGAGCTTTGCAAATCTATTTTGTGTTTCACCGGGAAAGCCGACAATCAAAGAAGTCCTTAACGCAAGGTCCGGAATAATTTGTTTTGCCCGAGTAATTACTGCTTTAATTTGCGCGGCGGTTACCCCGCGGTTCATTGATTTGAGAATATAATCATCAATATGCTGAATCGGCAAATCGATGTAGGGGCATATTTTTCTGGTATCAGCCATAGTTGCGAGCAAATCTTCGGTAACATGCGCGGGATGGGCGTAAAGCAGACGAATCCATTTGATGCCCTTAATTTGCGCCATATCTTTCAATAAATCGGATAAGCGCGGGCGGCTTTTCAAATCTTTGCCGTAGGCGGTGGTATCCTGACCGGTGATAATTATTTCTTTAAAGCCTTGCGCCGCCAGATTTTCCGCCTCGCGCAGAATGTCTTTCGGCATGCGGCTGCGCGCTTTGCCGCGAAGCGCAGGTATTACACAGTAAGAGCATCGGTTAGAACAGCCCTCTGATATTTTTAAATATGTGAAGGCTGCTTTCGCGGGGATTATTCTCGGATGGTGATAATTCATCAGAAATTGAGGTTTACTTATGATGCTGGTGCGGCGATAATCAGTTTTCCCCAGGTTATTAACATACCGCACGATATTGCCGACTTCTCCCGTGCCGATAAACAAATCGACTTCAGGAATTTCGGCAAGTAGCTCCTTGCCGTAGCGCTGCGCCAAACATCCGGCGACGACAATTTTGAAATCGCGTCCGTTTTGCTTTTTTTGCTGCGCCAGCGTCAGAATTTCTTCCAGTGATTCTTCTTTGGCGGCATCGATAAATCCACATGTGTTGACAATGACGATATCCGCGTTTTCAGATGTCTGAGTTGACTGCCTGCCGGATTTATTCAGAAGCCCAGCCATGACCTCCGAATCGATGAGATTCTTCGGACAGCCCAGGCTGATAAAATGTACACGTTGCGGTTTTTCTTTTTTCAACGGGGAAGCTTCCGGACAAGAACTTTTCTTGGTTTAGCTCCGTCGGAGGGACCGACAATGCCTTCGCGTTCCATTTGCTCGATGATGCGCGCCGCGCGGTTATAGCCGATTTTCATGTAGCGCTGAACCAGGGAAATGGACGCCTGACCCAGCTCGCTAACTAGAGCCACCGCCTCGTCATATTTTGCATCATCGTCATCTTCGTGCTGAGATTGAGCCGCGGCTGTCTGAAAATCATCAATGGATGAATCGTAAGAAGGCTGCGCCTGCATTTTGATAAAATCGACAATGCGCGAGATTTCTTTATCAGAAACGTAAGCGCCGTGAATACGTGAAAGCTTGGAAGTGCCGGGCGGAATAAACAGCATGTCGCCCGCGCCGAGTAATTTTTCCGCGCCCTGCTGGTCGATAATTGTTCGCGAATCTACTTTGGAGGACACCTGAAAAGAGATGCGCGTGGGGAAATTCGCCTTAATCAAGCCGGTGATGACATCCACCGATGGACGCTGTGTGGCGAGAATCAAATGAATGCCTGCCGCGCGCGCCATCTGTGCCAGACGGGTCAAAGACTCTTCCACGTCACGCGGCGCGACCATCATCAAGTCGGCCAACTCGTCTATCACAACTATTATGTACGGCAGTTTTACATGATTAATCGGCGGTTTTTTTTCGTCACCGTTATCAATTAAATCTTTTGCCATTTCGGGATTATGCCACGAATCAGACTGCTGCTCGTCCACAGCCTGCTGGAAAGCTTTGCTTTTCGCTCCTTTTGCAAGCAAAGTGTTGTAAAAATCAATGCTTTTCGCGCCCACATCGCTGATTACCCGATAGCGCCTTTCCACTTCTTCCACTGTCCAGCGCAACACCTGAGACGCCTTTTTAGGATCGACTACGACAGGATGAATCAGATGCGGAATGCCGCCGTAGGAAGAAAGTTCCAGTCTCTTCGGGTCGATCATTAGGAATTTAACTTCGTCCGGGCGTGCTTTAAACAAAATACTGCAGATCATCGCGTTTAGGGCGACACTTTTTCCGGAACCGGTTGTGCCGGCAATCAATAGATGCGGCATTCTGGCCAAATCAGCGATTACCGGTGTGCCCACAAAATTTACGCCCAAAGCGATAGGCAGTTTGGATGATGATTCCTGAAAGTCATCGTTATCCAAAACGTCTTTGAGAAAAACATGCTCGCGTTTGAGATTAGGAATTTCGATCCCGATTACCGATTTGCCGGGGATCGGAGCGATGATGCGGATGCTGGGCGCCATCAGCGCCAGCGCCAAGTCATCAGCCAGATTGGTGATACGATTTATTTTAACGCCCGGAGCCGGCTCCAGTTCGTACATGGTGATGACGGGACCGGGGATAACTTCCGTAACGCGCGCCATGACGCCAAAATCAGCAAGCTTTTTTTCCAGGATACGCGAATTGGTAATCAGGTTATCCCTTTTTACGCGTGTGTCTTTATGCTGTGACTCTTCCAGCAGAGTAATGGGGGGAAGTTCGTATTTGCCGTCGCCAATGGTGCGGGTAAAATTAAAATGCGCCTGCTCAATTTTCTTAGGCTTGGCTTTTTTTATCGCCGGGGCGGGTTTATCGATTACCGGCGGGGTTTTTATTTCTCTTTTGAAACGGCTGAAAGCAAAGCTGAAAAATTGCACAACGCGTTCTTTAATCAGAGAAAAGATATTCAGCGATGACTGGAAAAAACGCTCGGTTAAGGAGACCAGTGAAAATTCAACAAGCAAAATCAGTGTTATCAGGAAAAGAAGAATAAGAACGACATAGGTGCCGACAATGTTGAAAAAATATAGAAGGATTTTAACAATTAATGAGCCGATTAGGCCGCCTGCCTGCAATGGTTCGCCGCGGATAGTCACGCCGCTGTTAAAAATGAGCGAAAGCAGACCGGCAACCGTAAAAACAAAAACGACAAAACCCAAAACGCGGCTTTTTTTTACAATAAAGGCGGGTCTTAAAAAGTATTTTAAAGAGAACAACAAAAAAAGCAACGGCAACAAAAACGAACTGAATCCCAGAAGTCGCATTAACGAATCGGCGGTATAGGAGCCGATATAACCCATGTAGTTTTTCGTGGGAGTATCTTCGGGAACAAAGCGCGTGAACGATGGGTCTTCGGGATGATAGGAAACCAGGCAAAGCAGAAAAATTATTGCCAAGGCGAAAAAAATCAGCCCCTTGATTTCCTGATTTCTTTTATTTGTTTTCGCTTTTTCTTCCATTTTGTCCGCGTAGAGAAATTATTTTTTAAGCGGGGGTAATTATTTCAGAAAAAAGAAGATTTGACAAGTAGCGTAAAAAGGGCGAAAGCCCAGCAGTAATAGGCAAAATATTTGAGCCGCGCCTCGCGGATAATCAGAAAAAATAACTTGAGCGATAAAAAACCCGCCACGGCGGCGGCGCAAAAACCGGCAACGTAGGAAAATATTTCTGCCGATGATATCTGTCTCAAATAGGATGATTCTAAAATAACAGCGCCGCAAATAGCCGGGACCGAAAGCAGAAAAGAAAAACGCGCCGCGGTGGTTCTGTTTATGCCGCGGAAAATCCCCATAGTTATCGTAGCGCCGGAGCGGGAAATTCCCGGCAGAAGAGCGACGCTTTGAGCCAGCCCGATTAAAATGCTGTCGGTAATGTTCATGTCTTTTTCTGAGCGCTCAGCCACTTTTATTTTATCGGAAAAGAAAAGAAGAAATCCGGTAACGATCAGAAACAAAGCCGCTGCCCGGGCGGATTCAAACGTGGTATGAATTTTTTCCTGAAAAAGAACTCCGATAATAACAACAGGTATGGTGCCTATAATAATGAGCAAAAGGAGCCTGCGCGACGCGGCAAAGTCATTTTCCGTGGAGGTATTCGCTATATTTTGAGGCAATACGGACTTTATAATATTAAGAATTTCGTTGCGGAAATAAATGATTACGGCGAAAAGCGTTCCCAGATGCACTACTACGTCAAAAGCCACGCCCGGCTGTCGAAAATCGGGGAAGAAACTCTGCAGAATGACAAGATGAGCAGAACTGCTCACGGGAAATAGCTCGGTCAAACCCTGAACAATTCCCAAAAGTACCGCGGTCGAAAGGTTCAAGAGATGTCCTTTTCCGTATCTATAATGTCGGCGGTATCAGCGTCCCGCCATTCGTCATAATTTTTGATGATTATATTTCTGACTTTTTCGACAAGCGCCTGTCTGTCTTCAATGCTGTATTTTTTTACATCTATAGGTTTATCAATGATTAGTTTTACTCTGCCGGGGCGCACCCTGAGAGATCTTTTGGGCATAATCTGGCTGCTGCCGATGATGGTAACGGGAATAATGGGCACGCCTGATTTAATGGCCAGATAGAAAGCGCCCTGTTTGAATGCTTTTATTTCGCCATCACGGCTTCTTGTTCCTTCCGGAAATGTCATGATTGATTTTCCATTGCGGATGCGCAAAGCGGCTTCGTCCATGCTTTGCATGGCGTTTTCTCTGTTTTGCCGGTCGATGGAAATGTAGCCCGCGCCTTTCATTGCCGCGCCGAAGACGGGAATGTTAAAAAGGTCTTTTTTGACCAGCCAGCGGAATTGGCCGGGGATATATGCCAGAACAATTAGTATATCAAAATCACTTTGATGATTGGCCATAAAAACATGCGGTTTTGCTCTGTCCAGATTTTCTTTACCGATTACTTCCGCTTTTGTGTTACAAATTAAA